>JAAZEF010000097.1 GCA_012512455.1 Erysipelothrix sp. | reverse complement strand
TGAAGTTTGTTGCTAAGTTGAACGCTGTGTAATCGCGTGAATCGCTTGCGTTATAGTAGTGTTCAATTAATGTAGCAAAGTCACCATATGTTAATGAGTATTCAAGTCCAACAACGCGACCATTTGGTGGCAATTGGATATTGATTAAGTCAGTAACGTTATTGTCAACTGTACCAAAGTGGTTAATTAACAATTGGTTTCCTTCAGCATCATGACGCCAGTAAGTGAAGCTTTCGCCTTCAGTTTCAGCAAGTTCAGCACCCTTAGCAGCATCCCATGGAGTAGTTCCATCGGCTTCAAATTTATATGGTGATGCATCTAGTAATTCGTTAGCTTTGTCATAGTCTAATGCATAGTTATGAACTGCTTCTTCTAATTCTAAGCCACGTTCTGCATACATCCACTGAGAAAGACCATATTCACCTTGTCCAATGACACCATATCCACCAAGGATATTTTGTACGAATTCGTTACGGTCGATTAGGTAAGCAACCGCTTGACGTACTTCTTTATGTTGAGTTGCGCCATAGTCCACGTGGAATGCAATTAGTCCATAACCATTACGTGAATAGACTTGGATTCCAACTTGGTCTGAAGCGACAGCTTTTTCAATCTTATCTTCTTCAATAACACCTTGAACGATATCAACTTCACCATTAATAGCTAAGTCAACGTCAAGTGTTTGGTTAACAGATCTAACAACTACGCGTGGAATAGTTGGAGTTTTTCCAAATGCGTCACCCTTAAATTCAGGGTTAAGTTCCACTGTAGCAGCATTGTTTTCAAAGCTTACAAACTTATAAGCTCCAGCAGTTACGTCTGGTGCATAACGGAATGTTTGAGCAACATCATAAGCACCTGATTGTAATAGTAAGTTAGTAACGTCAGCTGTATCAACACCAGCTTTTTCTTCTTCTAATTCAGCAATTTCGTCTTGAGCTGCGACAACTTTCTTCTCATCAGCTTCAATCTTAGCTTCTAGTTCAGCCGCTTTATCTTCGTCAGCTTCTTCTAGGTCAGCTTTTGCTGTTTCAATGCCAGCTTCTAAAGCAGCAATTGTTTCTTCAACAGCTTCAATTTCTTCATCAACACGAGCAGTAAAGTCTGCTTTGTCTTGATCAGTTAATTCATAACCTTCAACTGTAGTGAGTGATGAACCATCTTCACCAATTGTTAGGTTAGGTGTATAGCGGTGCATTGGAGTAGGTCCAAATGCAACGTATGCTGTTTCATAGAAATATGGAAGCATAGAAGCATCAATAGTAGCTTCAAATTCTGTATCACTAATATACTTAATACCAGGGAATGTGCTTGATGAACCATCGTGGTAAGCTTCGTAGCCTACAAGTCCATCACCAGCAGCAGTACCTGCACCTGCATTTAACCATTCAGGTGAGTCAGCAAATAATACTGAGAATACATAGTCTTTAGCAGTGATAGGTGTGCCATCTGACCAAGTTAAGTTATCAGCCAAGAAGAAATGGAAAGTTTTTGATCCATCTTCATTTTCAGTAACCTCAGGGTCTTGAGCATTAGCAGTTTGGTTTAATACGAATTGACCACCTTCGTCAGTAGTGTAAACTTCGTAACCACCATGAATCAGGTTTTTAATCCAAACATCATATGTAGTGTTTGAGAAACCATTAACATAGTCACCATTTAGGTCGGATGCAGCAACAACTAATGTGTCCCCACCAGCAGTAGGTCCATTATTATTGCCATTACCATTGTTGGGTTCTTCGTTATTATTTCCATTACCGTTATTGGTAGCACAACCAATTAACAATAAGGCAACAACTAGTAACGCAACAAGTCTTTTGAATAATTTCATTTTTATTCCTCCTTGTATACTAACAGATAAACTGTCTATTGCTATTATAAATCACTGAGTTTGAAAGTCAAACAATATACTGAAACTTCCTTCAAACTTTTATGAAAATGTTTTCATTTTAATTAAAATTTACAATTGCGGTTCCAATCTTCCCTAATTCAATTTGATAAGATTGCTCCGTTTCCTGAGATTGAATACTCAATACTCTATTTCCATCTTCAATCTTCAATACTTCTTCACTACGCCCATTAACCTCTTGTGATAACTTTTCTAGAAAGCTAATTAGATTTTTAATGCGAGATGACGACAAGTAATAGAAATCAATTAGTGTTGCTTTTTGAGAATTACTCAGCGAAGTTTCTAAAATCGATTCCACAACGGATGACACTTGGACATCACTTAAAAATACTTCTGTGACAAATAGCATTCTGGTCTTTCCATCTAAAGTAATGTCTTGATCTTTTAGTTTAAGATAAAGATAAAACCATTTGATCAATGATATTTCATCCTTAAAAGGTCTAAACACTCCTGAGTGATGTGAGAAAGCATAAGCATACTCATTCACTTTATTTTCACCATAGGTGATTGTTTCAAAGAGATTTACCATTTTTTATTCCTCCTAATTTTTCTTCATACTCAAAGAAATTCGTTTCTTATCAACATCCACTTCCAATACTGTGACCTTCACCTCTTGGCCCACACTAACAATCTCAGTAGGATCTTTAACAAAACGATCTGCCATCTGTGAGATGTGAACTAAACCATCTTGTTGAACACCTAAATCAACAAATGCTCCAAAAGCTGTCACATTACGAACGACGCCTGTTAACTGTTGTCCTTTATGTAAATCTTCCATACTCATAATATCGCTTGATAATTTAGGACTTGGAAAATCATCACGAATATCTCGACCAGGCTGTTCAATTGCTTCCACAATATCTTGAAGGGTCTCAATTCCACTTTGATATTCTTTAGCAAACTCAACTAGTTCATCTGGATTCACTTGATTCTTTTGACCTAATTTTAAATTAAATTTCTCAATCATTAATTTAGCCACTTTATAACTCTCTGGATGAACTGAGGTATTATCAAAAGGTTCTTTACCATCAGCAATTCTTAAGAAACCTGCACATTGTTCAAAAGCCTTCGGACCCAGTTTAGGCACCTTCTTTAATTCAGCTCTAGACTTAAAGGCTCCATTAGCTTCACGATAAGCCACAATATTTTGGGCAATCGATTTATTAACTCCAGAAACATAACTCAACAATGAAGAGGAAGCGGTATTAAGCGAAACGCCAATGCGATTCACAACATCTTCAACCACTCCACCTAAGGTAGTAGATAAACGCTTTTGGTTCATATCATGTTGATATTGACCAACTCCTATTGACCATGGATCAATTTTCACTAGTTCTGCTAAAGGATCTTGAATTCTTCGTGCCAACGAGATAGCACTTCTTAAATTGACCTCTAAGTTAGGCAACTCACTAGCTGCTAGCTTGGTAGCTGAATAAATTGAAGCCCCTGATTCATCGACCATCAAAAAAGGTATGTTTAAATTTTCTTCTTGATTCATATTCGCAAAGAAACGCTCTGTTTCTCTACCAGCCGTACCATTACCTATAGCACATAAATTGACACCATGTTTCTTAATAGTATTTAGTAAAGTTCTTTGACTCTGTTCCACTTTATTAAAGGGTTCCACAGGATAGATGACTCCCGCATCTAAATATCCTCCTTGAGGATTAACCACAGCCCATTTACAACCATTTCTAAAACCTGGATCTAGTGCCAAAATAGTATAACCACTCATCGGTGGTACCATCAGGGCGTTATTAAGATTGAGACTAAACAATTTCATAGATTCATCTTCAGCTTTTTGTTTCAAGTCATTACGAATTTCATTTTCCAAAGAAGGCGCAATAAGTCGTTTATAAGCATCGACTGCACAATCATTTAAAATCTTTTCTGCTAAACAATCTTTTCCATATGCAAAGAAGTAATGAATCATTTGTCTTAACCAAAGGTTTTCTTCCAATTCAATCGAAACACTAAGATAACCTTGAGCTTCTCCACGATTAATGGCCAAATAGCGATGGGAAGCTATTTTACTCAGTGGTTCCTGATATTGATAATAAAGTCGATAGACACTATCTTCTTCTTTTTTATTATGACTCTTGATAAGTCCATGTCCATAATATTCTTTTCTTAAGATATCTCTAAGAGAAGGATCATCACTGGCTTTTTCAGCTAAGATATCACTCGCCCCAAGATAAGCTTCTTCAATACTCTCTAAAGGTTTAACACCTTCCTTTAGTTCTTTATCTAATAATTCTAATGCTAAGCTTTCAATTTCATGATCGTTTTTTCTCTCTAAGATCATATCCGCAAGAGGTTGTAGTCCTCTCTCTTTAGCAATACTGGCTCTAGTTCTTTTCTTTGGTTTATAAGGACGATAAAGATCCTCTACCTCTTTGAGAGTTGTTGCTTTTAAGACATCTAAATAAAGTGTTTCGTCTTCTATTTCTAAATCATTGAGTGTATTAAAAACAGTTTGTTTACGGCTTTCTAAATCCAATAGTAAACGATAATCTTCTTCTATCAATCGTAAGGATTCATCACTCATTGATCCTGTTTGTTCTTTTCGATAACGAGCCACAAACGGTATCGTATTTCCATCGCCTAGTAATTCCAAGGATGATAATACGTGTTTGGGACTCAATTCATTCTTAATGGCTACTTCTGTAGCTAATTGACTTAAATCTTTTTGTATAAATTCCATAATTGCCTCACTTCTCTTTTTTAGCGTTCTTTAATTCTATCACATCTTAATATCTTCCATAGAAACTAAATCAAATTCATTCAGACAACTATTAAGATACATTATTGCTTCCTGTTGATTCTCAACTCCCATAATATTTAAGACAGTAGGATCAAAATAAGCTTTATCAATAATTGTTAACACACTAGCATGACCATAACCTAATCCTAAGGCAATCAACTCATCCACCATGTCATATGGAAAAGCTTCACTTGTCATATGATGAACCTGTCCTGCATAATAACTAGCTAGAAGAATTTCTTCAAAAGAAGATTCACTATTTTTAAGATAGCGATTCTTTAATTTCATAAGCGTCTTTAAAGCATACTCTGCGACTTGTTCATTATCCTTATTGAGCTGTTGACTATTAAGTGCCATAATACTTTGACTTAAGGCAGTTAGCCAACTATCTCGCTTTTGATATAGTGGTAGTTCACTTAGAAAACTTGCTTGAAAGACCACAAAATCAGCAATCAAATCATCATCTTTTAATACTGTACGTTTTTTATCATCATAGAAATAAGCAAGTCCATTAGCCTCACTACCAGAGCCCGCTGTAGTTGGTACACAAATAAGTTGACTAGCCTGTACTTGTTGCTTAATTCCTTTAGCGACATCAATTGTGCTACCACCTCCAACAGCCACAATAATCTCACATTTATTGTCTAGATATATTTGACACCCATTCATTACTTGTTGCATTGTTGGATAATTTGAAAAATCATAAAACTGAACAAAATCAAAAGGTAGTGTTAACGAGAAATGACCATTAAAGACTAAAAGCACCTTAAATCGATCAAGGTCTTCTAATTCATTGACACTTTTTAAATACACTTGTTTTTTCATTACAATCCCCATTTTCTAAGCATTATCATCATATCATAATAAAAGGTCCATACTGATGGACCTGATTAATTGACGTTGGCGGAGAAAGAGGGATTTGAACCCTCGCGAGCTTGCACTCCTATCGGTTTTCGAGACCGACCCCTTCAGCCTCTTGGGTATTTCTCCAGTAAAAGCCCAGCGATTTCTCGCTGGTGCTTTATTATCTCATGTAATATGGATGGATGTAACGTGGTAACCCTTTTTCGTCATAGCGAATTTGAGGAGTACCTACAAGAAGTGGTTTGATATAAGCATGTGCTTCTTCAGTTACACCTGCATAATCATCTAAAATCCATTCTTTCGGGAAATTCTTAACATGGTTAGCTACTTCAGAAGCATCTACCGCAAAGAAATCTACATCGTAAGGTTCGTTAGAAGTACGTTTGACACCGACCATTTTTCCTGTAAAGTTAGGATCGATTGAACGCATATGTGCAGACATACCTAAACGGAATGATTCATCGACATCTACTAATGATTGTTCTGTCGCATGGCATCTTTGAGCAGTACTTAAGTCTTGAACTTTAGCACGTTCAGTAATACCTGCTTCTAATAGCATTTCTTTAAGAGCTTCACCAGCACCACCTAAAACAGCGTGACCAAATAGGTCATGTTTAGATTCACCTGCTGATAAATAGTTACCATCTTTATCACGAACACCTTCAGAAACAACAATATAGCACTTGTTCTTTTCATCTAAGTGTTTTTTTACTACTTTAAAGAATTTTTCTTTTTCAAACACGTCTTCTGGCAATAAGAGAACATCTACTTTACCAGTGGTTGTTGCGGAAGCTGCTAACCAACCCGCATCGCGTCCCATAGTTTCAAGAATAAAGACTTCTTGACGAGTATAGACATTATAGTCTAACCATGTTTGAAGTTGAGTTGTCGCAATAAACTTAGCTGCTGAAGCATAGCCTGGGCAGTGGTCAGTGACCATTAAGTCATTGTCAACAGTTTTTGGACAGCCCACAAATTGGTGTCCTTCAATACCATTTTCTTTCGCATATTGGCTTAAAGCATAGACAGTGTCCATTGAGTCGTTACCACCAATATAGAACATAGTTGTAATGTTATATTTCTTTAAAATTGAGAATAATTTTTCAAAGTCAGCCTTATTCTCTCTTTTTAATTTATAACGGCATGACCCTAAAGCACTGGCTGGTGTTTGACGCAAGATAATATTATCATCTTCAGTCATATCAGTGATATCAACTAATAATTCATCAAGAATTCCTTCAATACCATGAAGACCGCCATACACTTTTTCATAATGTTGGTTCAATTGGTTACCCATAACCACACCTGCTAAAGTCGCATTAATTACTGATGAAGGTCCACCAGATTGAGCTACTAAACAATTACCCACAAAAATCTTCCTCCTTTTAGAATACCTTATTATTATACCACACTTTTATTCCTTCTCAAGTGACTCTAATTGATGTAATTCTTCCTCTAAATTAGCCCATAATTGTTCTTTATTGGCCAACTCATTATTAACTCTATCAATCTCTTGATTCAATTCATCCATCTTTTGATAATCATGATAATATTCAGGTTCATATCGTAAGTCACGCAATTGCTCAATATGTTCATGTTCTTCTTGTAGTTCCAACAATATCTTCTCTATTTGTCGACGTAAACGACGCTTCTCATTTGAAATTACAACTGGACTACTCTCTTTTGATTTTGTAATCACTTCTTCACTTTGTTTCTTCTGTAAAGCTTCATTAACATCCAACATGTTTACAACAAGTTTTCCATCTTCAATTCTCGCCACACCATTAGCAACTTGTTGAATAAAGTAACGATCATGTGACACAAATAAAATGGTACCATCATAATTTTTTAAAGCTTCTTCCAATGCTTCCTTAGATTCAATATCCAAGTGATTCGTCGGCTCATCAAGTAATAAGAGATTAGAACCCTTTAACATGAGTTTAGCGAGTTGACAACGAACCTTCTCACCACCTGACAATACAGATATAGATTTAAAGACATCATCACCCTTAAAGAGAAAGGAACCTAACACTGTTCTAATTTGTGTTTTATTAAGATGGGGATACTCATCCCACACTTCTTCTAAGACACTGTGATTACCCGATAATTCATGCAGGTTTTGTTCAAAGTAACCCACTTCAATATGATGTCCCCACAACATTTCTCCACCCAATAAAGGCAAGTCTTCCATAATCGTCTTCATTAACGTCGATTTACCTGAGCCATTATCACCTATTATCGCAAGACGATGGCCTCTTTTTAAATCTAAATCTACAGTCAACAGTGTTTTATCATAACCTACTTGAGCCTTATCCATCGCTAAAACATCATTACCTCCACGAATACGAGACTTGAAAGTAAGACTCATTGCTCTTTGAGCTCCCTGAGGATTCTCAATTTTATCCATACGATCTAAATACTTCTGTTTAGACTTCGCAAACGCCGCTTTGTTTTTCTTCGCTCTAAACTTATCAATTAAAGTTTCTAAGCGTTCAATCTCTTTTTGTTGATAATTATACATTTTCTCTTGTTTAGCCAAACGATCTTTCTTCACAGAAACATATGAAGAATAGTTACCCTTAAAGCGCACAAGTTCACCATGTTCTACTTCTATGACCACATCACAAATACGATCCAAAAAGAGTCTATCATGTGAAGTCAATATAATCGCTGCAGGATATTTCTTTAAATAAGCCTCCAGCCATTCAATAGTCGATATATCAAGATGGTTTGTTGGTTCATCTAAAAGAAGAATATCAGGCTTACTTAACAACATCTTCGCAAAACTAATACGAGTTTTTTCTCCACCAGAAAAACTCGATAATACTCTATTAAAATCCTCTTTATAGAAACCAAAAGAATTCAGTATTGAAACCATTTCAACTTCAATTTCATAGCCACCCAGCATTTCAAAGCGCTGTTGAAGATTAGCAAAACGATTTAATTGTTTTTCAGATGCATCATTATCTAATTCATTCGATAATTTGGTGAGTTCATTTTGTATCTCACTAATTTCTAGAAGTACCTTATCAACTTCTTGTTTAAGAGTAAGGCTCTCGTCTTCAAAACTAACTTGTTTTAAATAACCAATCTTAAGTCCTGATTGGCTTGCGATTTCACCAGAATCCAATGATTCTTCATTAGCTAAAATATTCAAGAGAGTTGTTTTACCTGAACCATTACGTCCAACTAAAGCGATTTTCTCTTGATTTTTGATAACTAGATTCAGTTTTGTAAATAATTCTAAAGAGCCAAAGCTTTTGGTACCTTGGTGTATTGACAGTAACATGCTTTCCTCCCTATGGTTGTATATTGATGTAATTAATAATTCCTTGGACACTTGATTCTATTAATTGCTCGCCCTTTTCCATGGTCGGAAATTGAATAGAAATCGTTTGTGTCCCATGACGATTCTCTTTAGCGAATTGATTTAATCGCTCACTAATTTCAGAATAACGAGTAGCTCCCAATGCATAGCCACCTGTCTCACGAATAAGATTATGATAATCCAAAAGTCCTAAACGACGATCCACAGTACCCACACCATCCGGTATTTCTTGAGCCACCATTTCAGGTAATGACAATAGACCATATGAAGAACCTACGACAGTGACAACATCCAAACTTTTTATCATATCTAATTCAATCATGATTTTAGCACTTGTTTCATAGGCACTATATACACGACTAGGTTGACCGTAGGTATTAAGTATCTCTTGTTTTTCTCGAGAAATTCCTACCTTTAATCCATAGCTTTCAAATTCAATTTTCATCTTCTTGGCTAATTCATACAATGCGTCTGCTTCCACAAAGTCATCTTCTATCAATCCTTGATCCAATGGACCAAAATCTTGATCATTATGAGCAGGATCTATCATAATATCATATACAATCTCTGGAGCCTTTTCTTCGATCACTTCAATAAAAACATAATGTTGATTAAAAATCTTTTCCTTAAGATTATTATCGACAAAATAATTCTCATCAGCAATGATATTAATTCTCTTTTGAACACCATCTCTATTCATCGTATAAAAAGTGTCATCTAAAATTTCATCACTAACTAAGACATGATTCTCTAAATCTAATTCAATGCTCGCTAAATAGAAGCCTTCCTCAAGTTCTTCGACAGGAATGTTTCCATCAAGATGATTAGTCAACAAAAAAGATACCACTTGTTCATTACACAAATTTTCAAGATGAACTTGTCTTCCTAAAAATGGATCTCTTTCACCTAGCTCATATTTGTTTTCTAATAATAACAGTGTTTCTCCATAATAAAAATAATCTGACATCATTTGTTCTGGAGTTGTTTCTATTTTGTTTAATATATTTTTTGTTTCATCAGCACTGTACTCACAAATAGTTGGTAAGTCACTGACTAATGGGTTATCTTTTGATTGTTGTTTCCAATAAAAGACTAAAAGACTTCCAAAGAGTAGTAAAAAAACGACAAGACTTATAATGATTGGCTTGCGTTTTTTGTTTTTAACAGGTGGTAGATAAGTCGGATTGACAGTCATAAGACCTAGTATTCAATATGGCGTGGTGTTCTTGGAAAAGGAATCACATCTCTAATGTTGCTCATGGATGTGAGATACATCAAGAAGCGCTCAAAGCCTAATCCAAAGCCAGCATGTTTAGTGCCACCGTAGCGTCTTAAGTCGAGATACCATTGTAATTCTTCTTGATCGACATTCATTTTTTCCATACGGTCTATGAGGTAATCCAGTCTTTCTTCACGTTGTGAACCACCGACTAATTCTCCAACATAGGGAACTAATAGGTCACAGGCCGCCACAGTTTTACCATCTTCATTTAATCTCATATAGAATGCTTTTATTTCTTCAGGATAATCAATAATAAAGACAGGACCATTTACAATTTGTTCACTCAAATAGCGTTCATGTTCAGATTGTAAATCACTGCCCCAAGTGACAGGAAACTCAAAATCAACCTTAGCTTCTTGTAGATGTTTAATCGCATCTGTATAGCTCATTCTGACAAACTCAGAAGCTAATAAATCTTTTAGTTTTTGAAGTAATTCAGTATCGATTCTCTCATTGAAAAACTCCATCTCTGCCGGAGCATTATCTAATACATATTGGATACAGTATTTAATCATATCTTCAATTAAATTCATGACATCTTCCAAATCCGCAAACGCAATCTCTGGTTCAATCATCCAAAACTCTGAAGCATGTCGTGGTGTATTAGAGTTTTCTGCTCTAAAAGTTGGTCCAAAAGTATAGACATCTCTAAATGCTAGAGCAAACGCCTCAGCATGTAGTTGTCCTGAGACAGTTAAAGATGCATGTTTACCAAAGAAATCTTCTTCATATTTATTGTCTTGACGAGTGGTGACAGTGAAAGCTTCACCGGCTCCCTCTGCGTCATTACCAGTAATAATAGGACTGTGTACATAAACAAAACCTTGACTTTGAAAGAATTCATGAATCGCCATCGATAAAACGGAGCGTACTCTAAAGACCGCGCTTAATGTATTGGTGCGCATTCTAAGATGAGAAATCTCACGTAAATATTCAAATGAATGACGCTTCTTTTGTAATGGATAGGTATTGTCTGCCATTCCTTCTAAGACAACCTTTTCTACTTGAATTTCAAAAGGCTGTTTCATTTGAGGAGTAAGTACAAACTTGCCATGAATAGTAATTGCACTTCCGACAAGATACTTCTCTACCTCTTCAAAATTTTCTAACTCTTTCGAATAAACTACTTGAGCATTCTTAAAATAAGTTCCATCATTTAGTTCAATAAAACCAACATTCTTAGATGCGCGATTGGTCCGTATCCAACCCTGAAGTTCGATACTTTCAATACCATCAACTTCAATTGGTAATTGATCGATTACTAATTCATATAATTCTCTGACTGTCATAAATGTATACATACTATCTCCTACTTAAATTTTATAAATTGTTAGCTTGAAAAATTAATTCCTGGATGGCTGAAATCACATCCACTTGTTTAAGTATAGCACCTTTTGGCATTTGAATGTGTTCATGAGAAAAATCAATCACACCTTTAATTCCATTCTCAATCAACAAGTCGACTGTTTCTTGAATATCCTCAGATATAGTCAAGATTGCGACACGACAATTGGCAGGCATATGTGTTTTCAAATCATTAATGTGATAAACTGGGATACCATTTATTTCACCAAGCTTATCAGGATTACTATCGAATCCACACACGATTTCTCCCACACCTAAATCCCAACGATCATAGTTTAGTAATGCTTTTCCTAGATTACCTATCCCTACAAGGATAATTTTTTCTTCATAATTCATCCCCAAAAGATGATTAAAAGTTTCGATTAAGGTATCCACATCATAACCATAACCTTGTTTACCCAAGGAACCGATAAAGGAGAAGTCACGACGTATTGTCGTTGCTTGAATATCACATACTTCTGCTAATTCACGCGATAGAATTCTTTCAATTCCTTCACTTTTTAATTTCTTTAGTGCTTTTAAATAAACGGGGTATCTTTTCATTGTTGCTTTTGGTACATCATATTTATTTGTCATATTTTCACTCCATTCAATTAAGTTCAGTATATCACAAATGGATTGAATTTATTAAAAAACTGCTAAATCAAGCACAGATTGTGCACTAATACTTAAATCTGATGGCTTATTATACTTCCAACTAATACTTGCCGCTACCGCAATCATTGCGGCATTGTCAGTACAGTACTTCATAGGAGGTATTGTGAGTTTAATTTCTGGGTAATGACTGAGTAACTCTTGAATTCTTTCACGTAGTCTTGAGTTGGCCGCTACTCCACCAGCTATAACCACATGTTTTGGTGAAATATCCTCAATCACTTCCTTAGTTTTTTCTAATATTTGATCTAAAGCTCTTTCTTGAAAAGCAAAAGCCATATCTTCTTTATTAATCGATAAACCTTTTTTCTCTTCTCTTGCAATTGCCTGAATAACAGAAGATTTAAGTCCACTAAATGAAAATTGATCAGGTTGATGAGGTTTCACTTTCGCTAATTCGTAATGAGGCTTACCTAACTTAGCCATCTTATCGATGACCGGACCTCCAGGATATCCGGCATCCATGACTCTTGCGACTTTGTCATATGCTTCCCCAATCGCATCGTCTCCTGTTTGAGCAATGACTTCAAATTGATTCTCTTCTTTCATGAGCACTAATTCGCTATGGCCACCAGATACTACCAATGCCACTAGTGGATAACTTAATGGTTCGACCAATTCATTCGCATAAATGTGTCCTGCGATGTGATGAACTCCAATTAGTGGTATTTCATAATACCAAGCCAATGCTTTAGCTGCTTGTAATCCAACATGTAATGCGCCAATGAGACCAGGACCTTGTGTGACACCTATAGCACTGATGTCTTCCATTGTCACATCAGCAACTTCTAATGCTTCAAAGATAACTTCTGTAATCTTTTCGACATGTATACGTGACGCGACTTCAGGTACGACTCCTCCAAATTGTTGATGGACTTCAATTTGAGAATAAACAATATTGGATAATAACTCGTGTCCTTCTCTTAAAATAGCGACCGCAGTTTCATCACACGATGTTTCTATTGCTAGTATCAAATCTTTTTTCATATTGTTTCCTTTCTCCAAATCATTTCGATACCATCTTCAATTCCATAATAGTTTTCTCGTAAACGATTTTGTATAAAACCTAACTTCTTATATAATTTAATGGCCGCTATATTACTTACTCTAACTTCTAAAAATATAGTATTCACTCCTAAGTCGACAACTTCTTTCATTATATCGATTAATAATTGTTGACCTAAGCCTTGGTGTTGATAGCTTCTTTTTATGCCTATCGTTAACAAATTAGCTTGTTCAAACAACACATGCATTAAAGCATATCCAACTAACTGTTCATCCTTTTCTATTTTCAAAGAAATAATTTGTGGATTATTGTGTAGTAATTCGTGATATATTTCTCTTGAATAAGGTGTACTAAAGATATCATTTTCGATGGCTAGTATTTCATTTATATCTTTAATTGTTAGTTCCATATTGAGTCGTCTCTTTTAAATATATTGGAGCTAAGGTATGGATATTAGTCACTTCTTGCCAATAATCCTTTAATAATGACATATTTTCTAACAAGTCGATATCTTCTTGAGTCACAATATTTTTGTGTGTTATCTCTTCATTTAACATAATTGTAGGAGCTAATATTTCTTTACCCTTATCATAAATCGCAACATATGAACGTTTGGCTCGTGCGTCCATTTGTGCCAATGTGTCATTACCTAAACCTGCCATGGCTTGTAGAGTATTAAGTGTAAATACTTTGACTCCAGCTATGGCACCTAAGACTTTAGCGATGGTCATTGCGATTCGAACACCGGTGTAGGAACCAGGTCCACTAGTTAAAACAATCTCTTGTAACTGAGATGGTTTAATATTGTGTTTCTTAAACAACTCTTCGATCATAGGCATCGTTAACTCTGATTGTTTCTTGAAAGCTTTCTGACTTACCTTTTCAATCCAGAGTCCATCTTGCTTAAGACCAATATGTAAATATTCTAATGAGGTATCTAAATAAAGTGTAATCATAATGTGCTCTTCAATCTTTCTATTAACTCTTGGTCTCCATAAAGGGAAATCATTCGTGACTCTTCGTCTATCACTGAAATTTTGATGTGTAAAGGATCATATTCATCAATAAATTCTAAGTAGTTTGCCCATTCAATGACCACTACAGAACTTTCATCTAAGTAATCTTCAAAACCTAAATCTTGTGATATGCCTTCTAAACGATAAGCGTCGATGTGAACAAGGGGCAGACGCCCTTCATACTCTTTCATAATTACAAATGTTGGTGAGTTTACTACTTCTTTTACTCCTAATCCTTGAGCAAGACCTTGAGTAAATGTTGTTTTACCTGCCGCGAGATTACCTTCAAGCGTAATTAAAACACCTTTGTTTAGAATGCTTCCTAATTGAAAGGCTAGTTGCAATGTTTCTTGATGACTATTTGATTCTAGAAGTAGAGTTTGTTTATTCATCCTATTTTTCCTAACTAAAAGACCAGTTCATTGAACTGGTCTTGTTTGCTACCTGGCAACGTGCGATCTTCGCTCAATGAGCTATTGTAGCCGCTAAAGTGCTTAACTTCTGTGTTCGAGATGGAAAACAGGTGTGACCACTTTGCTATTGCCACCAGATTAAAAAACTAAATAAC
>JAAZEF010000096.1 GCA_012512455.1 Erysipelothrix sp. | reverse complement strand
TCTTACTAAAATCTTATTAACTCGAGAATCAATAGTGACCACAACCGCAACCATTCCATTATCACTTAAGATTTTACGGTCTTTAATGACAGAAGTATTAATTCCAGTCGCATCACTACCATCGACATAAATATCATCAGCATGGACACGCGTGTTACTACGATAAACTTCATGGTCTCTTAAGATTAACACATCACCATTGGAACAAATGAAGGTATTGTCTTTTTTGACTCCCACTTCAACGGCTGTACGCGCATGTTCAATGAGCATCTTATATTCACCATGGACTGGCATAAAGTATTTTGGACGGATTAGCTGCAGCATGAGTTTTTGTTCTTCAGCTGAAGCATGTCCTGTCGTATGAAGTGAGTTTAATGGTGAGTTAGTTAAAACATTGGCACCCAAACGAGTCAATTTATTAACGACACCAGAAACTTTTTCAGTATTACCAGGAATTGGATTGGATGAGAAAATGACCGTATCACCAGGATGAATTTTAACCTGACGATGCGTTCCATTAGCAATACGACTTAAAGCAGCTAAAGCTTCCCCTTGAGAACCGGTACAAATAATACAAGTTTCAGCGGCAGGGGTGTGAATAAGTTGATTAGCTTTAATAAAGGATGAAGGTTTGAAATCAAAATAACTGTGTTTCATTGCGATTTCGACCATCTTTTCCATCGAGCGACCAAAGACCGCAATCTTACGATCATTTTTAATGGCTGCCTCAATAATTTGTTGGACACGATACACATTAGAAGCAAAGGTTGCGACAATGATACGTGTTGAATTATTACGACTGAAGATATCCATGATGGATTCTCCAACTTGTTTTTCTGAAATAGAGAAACCTTCTACTGATGAGTTTGTGGAATCAGACATTAATAAATCGATACCAGCACTGCCCATGAAGGCAATTTTTTGATAATCAGAATTTGTTCCTATGGGAGTTAAATCAAATTTGAAGTCGCCGGTTTCAACAATACGTCCATTGACGGTATTAATTAAGACACCTAATGAATCAGGTATCGAGTGAATAGTGTTAAAAAAACCGACCACAAAGTGTTTGGTTTGGATTTTCGATTCATGATCGATGAGTTCGATTTTTGTATTTTGAATACGGTGTTCTTTGAATTTTCTTTCGATTAAACTCTTGGCAAATTGTGGCGCATAAATTTTCTCAGGTTTAACTAATTGAAAGAGAAAAGGAATACCGCCAATATGGTCTTCGTGACCATGGGTAATAATAAGTGCTTTGAACTTATGGGCATTTCTTACTAAATATGAGTAATCAGGAATAACATAGTCGACTCCTAATAGATTTTCTCCTGGAAACATTACCCCGGCATCGACGACAATGATTTCGTCTTCGTGTTCAAAACAGTACATGTTTTTACCGACTTCATTAAGGCCCCCTAAAGCATAGATGAGTGTATCACCATTCTTTGCTTCAATGCCTGTGGACATGACGTGTGAATAGTCAGGCTTTCTTTTGTTCGTTAATAAATTTGTCATATTATCTTCTTTCTATTATATAAGAATTGCATCCACTTTCTTGTGCCATTGTTCTTCTTTGTTAATGTGATCATAAAATAAAATTCCTTTTAAATGATCGATTTCATGTTGGAGTACGATAGCTAAATAGCCACTCGCTTTAATTTCTATATTTGAATCTGTCAATAAGTCATAGGCTTTGACAGTGATTCTATGAGGTCGATAGACATAGCCCTCATGAACTTCCTTAATTGATAAGCAACCTTCGCCACCACTTAATGCGGCTTCTTTCTTTGAATAACTGGTAATCACAGGATTCACTAAAGCAAACTCGTGAGTTTCTATAATGTTATCGTCTTCATCGACATCATTAAAATAAACGGCTGTCATTTGCTTGTCGATACCTATTTGGACGGCCGCGATTCCTACGGCTGGTAACAGATTTTCTTTCTCTGCGATTTCATCATCTTGTGACCTTTTGACATAATTATACATATTCATTAATAGTTCTTGATCTTCCTTGCTTAATGGCAAAGCAACCTTTTGGGCGCGCTTGCGTAACAAAGGGTGGGGATCGACTATTATTGTGTCTTTATTAATAATCATTAATACCTCTTCTATTTATTTGATTTTCTTATTACAAACTTTTATAATCTTACATTATTTAGTTTACGATTACAAATCTTTTAACTACGGTTAATTGTAACATAATTATTTATCAATCCGCAAGACGTGGTATACTTAGTTAAGGAAAAGGTGATTGAATTTGTTAAAAAAATTACTTTCATTGAAGATGCCAAAGGGTTCTTCAAAATTAATATATTGGATCTTGATATCGATGGGGCTATTTGGGACGGTTATGGTTACTTCTGCCAGTATGTCTACTTTTACTTCGACAAGGGCGGTTGTCTCAATATGGGGTAAACAGATGGTGTTTTATTTGGCGTCTTTTTTAGCTATGATTAAATTTGCTCAAATATTTTCATTTAATTTTGCGAAGAAATATGAACTTTTATTAATTGGTATCACTTTAGGTTTCTTGTTAATTACAAGAATTTTTACGACCTCTGCGGCAGCTTATAACTGGATTCGAATACGTGGGATAAGTATACAGCCCTCAGAATTTGCGAAAGTGGTCATCATGATAATAATCGCGAATAACTTAGGTACATTACCTGAGGTACCTTGGGCTCAAGAGATGCTTCATAAGTTGAAACTTAAAGAAACTCTTAAAAGAGTTTGGCCTATTATTTGGGGACCAGTAGTAAGTGTTCTGTCCTTTATCTTAATTGTATTGGTTTATCAAAAGGACTTAGGTTCAGCGGTCGTTATGACCTTTATTGCGTTATTTATGTTGTTGTGTGCCCAACATCCTTTTTTAGGTAAAACACAAAAATTTATTTTTGGTCTTGTTTTCCTTTTATTTATAGTTGTGATGGTCATTATTAGTCCAATCGGAGCAGCATGGCTTGATTCTTCTTCAATGGCAGATAATTACATGATACAAAGAATCACTTCTATTTATTATTTGTTTAGACCAGAGAATATGACTGATTCCTCTTTACAACAAGTTAAAGGATTATTTTCTTTTGCTTATGGTGGCTTAAATGGCGTAGGCTTGGGTAATTCTATTCAAAAGTATGGTTATTTACCAGCTGCGACCACAGACTATATTTTGGCTATCGTTGTTGAAGAATTAGGTATCTGGGGATTTTTAGGAATTACCGCAGGCTATTTATTATTGATTGGTACCTTATTAATTTATGCAATGCGTGTCACTTCAGAAAGAGGTCGTCTGTTTTTAATTGGAACAGCATCGTATCTCTTTATTCACTATGCTTTCAATGTCGGTGGAGTGACCGCAATATTACCACTTACGGGTATTCCATTACTTCTCATATCACAGGGTGGTTCTTCTCAGATGGCACTCTTTATTGCGATTGGAATTTGTCAAAATGTGATTGCTCGTGATAATACTGCTCGCCAAAGAAAAATGGAAGAACAACAATGAGAATCATTGCGGGTAAACATCGTTCACGACGCTTAGAAAGTGTTCCTTCAGATAAAACTAGGCCCACTTTAGATAAGATTAAAGAATCATTATTTCAAAGAATTGGACCTTATTTTGATGGAGGTCATTTCTTAGATTTGTTTGCGGGATCGGGTAGTATTGGTCTTGAGGCACTTTCTCGTGGCATAGATTATGTCGTGTTAGTTGATAACCAAAAACTAGCGATTAATACTATTGAAAAGAATGTGAAATTATTAAAGGAAGAAGAGAACGTCAAAATATTGAGAATGGATTATCAATTAGCCATTGATTCTCTTTTACAACAATCTCAAGGTTTTGAATATATTTATTGTGATCCACCATATCATTTTAATGACTATGAGCAATTATTAAGTAAGCTTAAACCACTATTAAAAGAGAATGGACTTTTATTAGTTGAATGTGAACATGAGTTATGTATTAATGATGATTGGGAAACACTTGATGTGTATACCTATCGCAGCCAACTGATTTATAAACTGAGGAATATAAAATGAGAAAAATAATTGTTTCTATTGTATTAACATTAGATATCCTATTTTTAATTTATTTGTTATGGAATTTGGGAATTGCTGTGGATGAACAAATGCTAGTATCTGAATTTGTGCAACTAATTTCTCTTAACACTTTTTCACTCACCATTTTAATTGTTTCAAACATTGTGGCATTAATCTCTAATTTTATAGATAAAACTTAAGTGTCTTCCAGTCTGATGTTCTCTTTGAAATGAGAAATAGAGATCTTTTCTATCAAAAGTATCTTCTTGAAGATTAATAATGTTCTCTTTATTAATACCAGCATCATGTAACATCTTTAGAGTTAGACCACGGGTGTCGATAGAATAGCTATCGCCATCCTTTTTTATATACGGTGTTTTATCAAAAGTTGAATCTTTTAAGTAGTTGTTAATATCATCATTGACTGCACTGTTTTCAAAAGAAAGACAGGGTCCTACATAGACCTGTAGATTATCTAGTTGGACATTTTCTTCACTCTTAATTTGATCCAATGCTTTTCTGGTAATCTCACTCAGAGTACCTTGCCAACCAGAATGGATTGCTCCAATGAGACCACTAATTGGATCATGCAATAAGATAGGGACACAATCAGCGTGGAAAAAAGCTAGGACTAAATGTTCATCAAATGTATAGAGCCCATCAACAAGAGGAATTCCTTCCTCATGACTAAAAGCTCCCTTGCCAGCATCTTGAAAAGTTACTTTTTGTATCTTGTCTGTATGTTGTTGTCTCGCAAAAACAAAGCGCGATAAATCGATATTGAGTTCTTTGGCCAATGCTTGTCTTCTCAATAGAACCTCTTGTGGATCATCTCCCACTGTAAATGATAGATTACCCTGATTTTTAGTAGTTGTTCCACCTATTACATTAGGTGAGGGTTGATATTTTATATATGACATAACCGACATCCTTTCTTTATTATATTGTATCAAAATTAGGGTTATGACTTACGATTTTTCTTATTGGCGATATATTCATTGACAACCGTTCTACATCATGGTATATATAAATAAAACACTTAAGGGGGGGGCATTCATGAAAGGTTATGTAATTAAATTAATTGTCAATTTCGCATTAATGAGGACACCACTAAAGTTTTTGCCATGGGATCTAACGAAACATTCATTGACAAATCAACATCACTATAAATTAGTATGGTGGATTTCAATAGTACTCTCAATTGTTTTAAGTGTATTTTTATTTTATATCTATCAAGTACCAATACTTTGGTGTGTTGTGTTATATTTTTTAAATGTTGAAATCTTACCTATCTTCTTTAGTTTCATCTATAGAGTTAAAGATTTAAACTATAAGAAATATTTCAATGACAATTACAGTAAAATTAGGGACAATTTTAATTCTGCTATGAACTCGGTTGTGCCTTTGTTATTAATAAGTTTATTTGGTATTAATGTCTACAACAATCATCTTCATGGTGGAAGTCCATGGGAGCCAATAATTAATATCTTTTTTTACATCTACGCATTTATTGGGATATCATTATTTATTATGAGGCGCTATCTAAGTAAGAAACATTTATAAAGCGAGTCATCGCTTTTTTGTTTGGAGAAGTTTTAGCACTCAAATGTTGACAGTGCTAAATGGTGTGTTATAATATTGGCAGGCTTTGTGGAGAGTGCTAGGAGGTGTCAGATGTTAACACAACGACGAATAGAAATATTTAAGACAATAGTAAGAGAATTTATTGAGACAGCTGAACCTGTTGGCTCAAAAACCTTAATTGATAAATATAAATTGAATTATTCTTCAGCCACAGTCCGTAACGAGATGAGTGAGCTAGAGAAATTAGGTTTAATAGAAAAGACTCATGCTTCCAGTGGAAGAGTACCCTCTGTACAGGGTTATCGCTTCTATGCGGAACATTTGATGGAAGACAGACACGATGAAAGTGTCGAAAAAGCCTTAGTCACCGTCTTCAATGATAGAGAAAAGAATATTGACGATGCCCTAAAACAAGGGATGGACTTATTAGCTCAAATGACCAATTTGACCACTGCGGTCTTAGGTCCGGATGCTAATAACCAACATCTAAAAGAAATTGTCTTATCAAAGATAGATGACAAAAGAGCCATTGTTTTATTTGAGACGGATCAGCCTCATAGTGAATCACGTCTTTTTCACTTGAATGGTGATTTAAGTTTTGAAGATTTAGAGTTTACAGTGAAGTTATTTAATGAACGACTCAATGGAACAACATTAACGGAAATCATTCCTAAGATGGAAGCCATAAGGCCAATTTTAGCGGAAACTATAAAGTCGTATGAGAAATTGTTCGAAGCATTTGCGAATACGATTATAAGGTTCTATAATGATAACGTTGTCTTTAGCGGACAAAGCAATTTATTGAATCAGCCTGAGTTTGCGGATATTGATAAATTGAAAGAACTCGTCGCTATGATGGAAAACTCAACTCTGTGGCGTGAGGTCTCCTTAGGTAAAGGAGATATGATGTTACAAACATCAAAACACTCCCATACCGTATGGATTGATGAACTGGCTGTGGTCTCATCACAAATTAGTGTGAATGAAAACCTAGGTGAAGCCAGACAAGTCATGGTCGTAGGTCCATCTCGTATGGAATACGACAAAGTCGTCTCTCTCATAGAATATGTAAGAGAAATGGTTGAGGAAGTCTATGGAGACGAGGAAGGAGAATAAGATGTCAGAAGAAAAAAACAAAGAAGTTAGTGAAGTTGTAGAAGAAGAAATTGAGATATCAGAGAGTGAATTAATCGAAACATTAACGTTAGATAATGAAAAACTCAAAAATGAATATTTCAAAGCCCGTGCCGATGCCCAAAATTACAAGAAGCGCATGCAACGGGAATTAGATAGCCTAATGAAATATCGCATTCAATCGTTTGCGATGGAAGTGCTCCCTGTATTAGATAACCTAGAAAGAGCACTAGAAAGTGAATCTGAAGACACTTCATTCAAACAAGGAGTCCAAATGATTTATGACCAATTGGTAAGTGCCTTAGCTAATGAAGGTGTTAAAGAAATTGAAGCATTAGGTCAAGAATTTGATGCGAATGTGCATCAAGCTATGTCACAAGAAAAACAAGAAGATGTCGAAAGCGGCATCATTATCGAAGTATATCAGAAAGGATATGTCTTAAAAGATCGTGTGCTCAGAGCAGCCATGGTCAAAGTAAGCGAATAAAGGAGAAGATAACATGAGCAAAATTATTGGAATAGACTTAGGAACAACAAACTCAGCAGTCGCCATCATCGAAGCAGGCGAAGCTAAAATTATACCAAACCCAGAAGGAAACCGTACCACACCATCTGTCGTCAGTTTCAAAGACGGTGAAAGAATCGTAGGCGATGCCGCAAAACGTCAACTTATTACTAACATGAATTCAGCCGCATCCATCAAACGTCATATGGGAACAGACCATAAAGTTACACTTGAAGGTAAAGACTATAAGCCTGAAGAAATTTCAGCAATGATTCTTCAATATATGAAAGGCTATGCGGAAGACTACTTAGGAGAAAAAATCACCAAAGCAGTCATCACTGTCCCAGCTTATTTTAATGACGCCCAACGTCAAGCAACCAAAGATGCTGGAACAATCGCAGGATTAGAAGTCGAACGTATTATTAACGAACCAACTGCCGCAGCCTTAGCCTTTGGTATCGACAAACAAGACAAAGAACAAAAGATTATGGTCTTTGACTTAGGTGGCGGAACATTCGACGTTTCAATCTTAGAATTATCCGATGGCACATTTGAAGTATTATCCACTGCCGGAGTAAACGACTTAGGTGGAGACGACTTTGATGATGAGATTGTTAACTTCTTAGTCGATACTTTCAAAAAAGATAACGGAATTGATTTATCCAAAGATAAAATGGCTATGCAACGTCTAAAAGAAACTGCCGAAAAAGCGAAAAAAGATCTATCAAGCATGATCCAAACTAATATCAGCTTGCCATTTATTTCAGCAGGACCAGATGGCCCATTACACTTAGACACAACTTTAACACGTGCTAAATTTGACAGCATGACAAAACACTTAGTCCAACGTACCAGTGGACCAGTTCGTCAAGCACTCAGTGATGCAAAACTTACATCCAATGATTTAGATTCAGTCATCTTAGTCGGTGGATCTACAAGAATGTTATCCATTCAAGAAATGGTAAAAAATGAAACAGGACGTGAACCTAACCGTTCAGTCAACCCGGATGAAGTTGTCGCAATGGGAGCCGCCATTCAAGGTGGAGTCATTGCCGGAGACGTTAAAGATGTTCTACTCTTAGACGTCACACCTCTCTCATTAGGTATTGAAACAATGGGTAATGTGAATACAGTTCTTATCGAACGTAATACCACAATTCCTACATCAAAATCACAAATCTTCTCTACTGCCGCAGACAATCAACCTGCAGTCGACATCAATGTCCTTCAAGGTGAAAGACCAATGGCTTCTGATAACAAGTCACTAGGTGTCTTTAAACTAGATGGTATTGCACCAGCACGTCGTGGTGTACCACAAATCGAAGTAACCTTCGATATCGACGTCAATGGTATCGTTAATGTCTCTGCTATCGATAAAGGAACTAACAAGAAACAACAAATTACTATTTCAAACAGTTCCAGTCTTTCAGATGAAGAAATTGAAAAAATGATTCAAGAAGCAGAAGCTAATAAAGAAGAAGACGTCAAACGTAAAGAAGAAGCAGAACTGAGAAATAAAGCAGACCAATTCATATCACAAATTGATGAAACACTTAAATCAGAAGATGTGAATGTCGATCAAGCACAAAAAGAAGAAGTTATTAAATTACGTGATGAACTACAACAAGCATTAGATAACGATGACATGGAGACACTTAAGAGCAAACTTGATGCCTTAGAACAAGCAGCTCAAGCAATGTCACAACAAATGTATGAACAACAAGCAGCCAATGCGCCTGAAGAAGGCAACGATGACGATGTGCTAGATGCTGAGTTCACTGAAAAAGAATAACGAAGAAAGGGTGACTATTCATGGCGCAAAAAAGAGATTATTATGAAGTACTAGGGATATCAAAAGGTGCGTCTGATGATGAAATTAAACGAGCCTATAAGAAGAAAGCTCGTCAATATCACCCGGATGTCAATAAAGCCAGTGATGCTGAAGAACGATTCAAAGAAGTTAACGAAGCTTATCAAGTCTTAAGCGATGCTGATCAAAAGGCAGCCTATGATCGTTTTGGTCACGA
>JAAZEF010000095.1 GCA_012512455.1 Erysipelothrix sp. | reverse complement strand
TTCTGTCGCACAAGCTAAAGCAATATCACACTTCAAATTCCAAATATCTTTAGGATTATCTAAATAAGTAGCTTGTGGAAAGTGCATTAGATATTCCTTAATACGCAGTCTGTTTTTAAACTTAATTTGACTAAGTGTTACGATGTCTAAACCCTGTGGGTCATAAATAACACCATCTGAATCACTCATCGCAACGACTTTTGCTCCTAATTGATTAGTCTTAGTTGCGGCCCCAAGAGCCACATTACCAGAACCTGAAATGATAACACTCTTATCTGTGATGGAGAGGTTATGATGCTTCAACATTTCTTCTACAAAATATAACAAACCAAAACCAGTAGCTTCTGGACGAAGAATACTTCCACCTATCGACAAATCTTTACCGGTCAGTGTACCAGTAAAGGTGTTAGTTAAGCGTTTGTATTGTCCAAATAAATAACCAATCTCACGATTACCTACCCCCATATCACCAGCAGGGATGTCAGTTGTTGGTCCTATATGACGATAAAGTTCATTCATGAAGCTTTGACAAAAACGCATGATTTCATTTTGTGATTTGTTTTTAGGATCAAAGTCAGAACCACCTTTAGCCCCACCTAATGAAAGTCCAGTTAAGGAATTCTTAAGGGTCTGTTCTAATGCTAATGCCTTAAGTGCACTCAAAGAAACCTTGGGGTGAAAGCGAAGTCCACCTTTATAAGGCCCTAAGGCGCTATTGTGTTGTACACGATATCCTTGATTGACATGAGTGTTACCCTTATCGTCTAACCAAGGGACTGAAAAGATAATAATTCTCTCAGGGACACAGAGTCGTTTAAAAACACTGTCATTAATATCATCTTCCATGACTTTCAGAGAATCAATGATACTTTTTAGTGTTTGTAAATATTCTTTTTCATGTGTATTTCTTTGTTGCACAGTGTCAAATATGTCATTTAATTTATTCATAAACTAGATTCCTTCTTTTCTTTAATCATTATATCATGAGTAATAATTGAAAAAAGTACTGTTTTTTATTACATTGTTACAAGATATTTGTTAATATAGTATTAAAGAGAGGTTTTGGTACTACAAACGATGCCTAATATTGAAAAATTACAAATATTTAGAGAACTGTTAGATTTTTTCCAAATTAAAAACTCGTTTTTTATTGAGCTTTCTCTTAAAGAGGATTGGATTTCACATGTAGCATCAGATTTTGTGGATTATGATATTGCACAAAGTAATCAATTTTCCAAGAAGTCTCTAGAGGAATTAAAGGAATCGTTGTTTGAAGACAATACAAATGATTTAGAAAAATTAAAGAACAATTTATTAAAACTCAAAAGAGGAGAACGTTATACTCATGAGTTTAAGTTTAAAAACAAAGATTCATTCGAATGGTTTAAGATTATCTTCGCTGTCTTGGACAATGGTAACTATGGGGGAATGGTTCAAAACATTACATCTCGCTTAGAAAAAGATTTTCAACTTAAGTTTCAAGGCGAACAAAATACCTATATTTTAGATAATATAAACGAAGTTGTTGTCCAGTATGCGATGGATGGCAATTTAATTTATGCCAACCCTTCATTTAGTGAAAAGTTCATACCTGATATTTTTGAAAAATATACCAACATGACAAATAGTACACAGGAAGAATGGTTTCAAGATTGCTTAGTACCACCGTATCATTCGTCTTCAGTTGCATATTATGAGAATTTGGTTGATTCACAGGATGTGTATATCCAATGGGATAATATTGGGATAGTGATCGATGATGTTGTCCATTCTGTTATTTCAATCGGTCGAGACATATCAGAGATGCAGCACTCGAGAAGACAACTTATTTATGAACTCAATCACGATGATCGAAGTGGATTCTATAATCGTCGTGGGATTTTAAAAGTTCTGAATGAATTAAAAGATTCAGAGTTTGATTTTTATTATCTTTATGTGTCCTCTCCCGGGAGTGTCTTTGATATTTATGGGGAGAAAACAAGCGATGAACTATTAGAACATATTTATGAGGCGTTTCGTGATTTTGAAAATAGAGGTTATATTTGAC
>JAAZEF010000094.1 GCA_012512455.1 Erysipelothrix sp. | reverse complement strand
GTCATAGTATTGACCTTGATAGTAACGTACTAATCTAATTTGTGCCTCTAAAGACATGCCACTTTTAGTAGCTGCCTTGATCATTCGCTTATTACCAGACCAAGTGGTTAAGCCAATTCTAGGAACATCATATTGTTCAAACAAATATGTTAACCATAATTTAATGGCTCTTGTTCCAATTCCCTGCGATATCATTTTTTCATCAAAGAGGATAAGACCAATTTCTAACCAGTGTTTCATCTCATCCTCAAAATAAGCACTAATGATACCCTCAATAGATTGATCTACACATATAATGTGATAGCGTTTAGGATCTAAGAAGCTTTCTTGTCTCTTCTCTAAAAATTCTTCATACGATAAAGGTTTACTCTTGGGAAAATAAGGTCCATCCCACGCTTGATACCAATAGGAGTCATGTTGATCTAAATTTTGCCATAACTCATATAAGTCTTGTTTCATTATGGGACGAATAGAGATGTGATGATGAAATTTAAATGAATCCTTTGTACAAATCATCTCTATGTGTTTACCATTGTTTGTCTTTTCCTTAAAACCTAATTTTAGATATAACCTTATAGCATCTTCATTAAAATAATGTGGATCCACCATCAATGTTGTATTAGGATTATGTTCTAAAGCTTCTCTCATCGCATACGATAAAGCATAAGCCGCAATTCCCTTATTTTGAAACTGACTAAACAACTTAATATCTACTGTAGTAATATCAGAAAGTCGATAAAAAGTTTCTCCACAAAAATTTTGTTCATTATCATAAATACTGAAATGTTTCTCATGTGGTTTTAAGTTAGTAAACCATTGATGCATGGCTTCGATGGTTGTATTTAAACCATCTGGAAAACCTACCCATTTCATCACTTGGCCATCATTCCATAGTAAAAGCAAAGAGGCTAAATCCTCTTTAGTTGTTTCATTAATTGTAATCATAGTCTTCCATTTCTAAGTCGATAAAATTGACATCCCAAACAGATTAGACGACTATCTCTGATTGGTGAATATTGTTAAATGAGAACATAATACCACCTCTTTCTTGTTTTCTTTTTTCTTTATTTTTCTATTTCTTAAATCTTAGATAGGTAGACAAATTATGGAAACCTAGTCCTAGACCCATCAAGGATATAACAACATATAAGACTCTCTCCAAAGGGGTATTATCATAAAAGAATAAAGTCATTAGTAATAAAACACCCAATGCAATGTAGGCAACTCCCACAACTAACAATCGACGAGGATCTCTTTCTGGAGTTGCTGGTAAATTCTGTTCAATCTTATAATTAGCATACGTTGTAAAACGTGGTAATAATTTTCTAAATAACCAAAAAGTAGTGGCGACATACATCCCTATAAATAAAGCCAAAGCACCCCATAATTGATTATCAAAAAAGGAAAAGAAAGCAGCACCCATCGCCAAACTTAATAACAAACGATGATGAAAAGCATTTACTTTTCTTTCCTCACTCTCAGGAACAACATAAGCCATCTGTGATCTTGGATGATAGTAAATGGTCTGTCCCCTTTTATCTTTAAATAATTGCGCAAATAAATTGTTGAAATTCATAACATTCTCTCTTTCTTTATATCAATAATAGAGGAAAAAGGGCCACTTGTAAATCAAAATTGTTAGTTTAGACACAAAGGTTATTAAAAGTTATAAGGCTTATCAGTGATAAGAAACAAGGTAATTGATATAATGAAAGCGAATAGAAATGAGGAAAAAGGTATGTTATTTGATTTAAATAAAGAATTATTAGTCCAAAAGAATGCGGAATTTACCGTAAGCGAAATAAAACAACAACCTGCCACATGGCAAAAAACAGCAGGAATCATTGAGGAAAACTTCAAAGAATTAGACCAATTCGTTAACGAAGTGCTCAGTCATAAAAATTATAGAATTATTTTTAGCGGCGCAGGTACTTCAGAATTTGTAGGCAACACACTCATCGATGTCCTAAGAAAACGCTACAACTTCAGAGTTGAAAGTATCGCCACGACTCTCATCGTCAGTAATCCTGATCTTTATTTCGATAAAGAAACACCAACTTTACTAGTAAGTTTTGGACGATCAGGCAACAGTCCTGAATCCATCGGTGCGGTAGAACACGCGGAAGCCATTGTCGATACACTCTATCATTTAGTTATTACTTGTAACGCAGAAGGTGAACTCGCTAAATTTAAGTCAGACAAATCAAAAGTATTCGCCATCAACTTACCAGAAGAAACACATGACAAAGCCTTCGCAATGACATCATCCTATACTAATATGGTCCTAGCAGCTTATTTAGCACTCACTTTAGACAACTTTGAAACCAATAAAAAAGTGGTTAAACAACTTGGTGACTTAGGTGAGTTGTTCGTCAATGATAAAGTTAAAACAGTCGAAAAGATTGTACAAGATTTTAACTTCGAAAGAATTGTGTATTTAGGATCTAATAATCATAAAGGATTAGCTCAGGAATCAGGACTTAAGATGTTAGAATTAACTACAGGAGAAGTAGTCTCACTACATGATACATCCTTAGGATTTAGACACGGACCAAAATCATTCTTAAATGATAAAACACTTGTTGTCCTCTACACTTCTCAAGATGAATATACTCAACGCTATGACCAAGATTTATTCAATGAAATAATTAATGGTCAAGTAGCTAAAGTGTTAGTCGTCACTACAAAGAAGTATGAAGAAAATTATTCAAACGCAGACTATTTAATTGTCTACGACACACCATTAAATGATGAGTTACTAGGTCTTGTCTATGTGATGACTGCCCAAAGTTTCTCAGCACTTAAATCAGTAGCCCTCAATAAAACACCAGACAATCCATTCCCAACTGGAATGGTCAATCGTGTAGTTGAAGGAGTTACCCTTTACGATTATCAAGGAGAATAAAAATGATCGGAATCATCATCAGCGGACACGCACAGTTTGCGAGTGGCATCACCAGCTCACTCGAAATGATCGCAGGAAAACAAGACCATTATCATGTGATTGACTTTCTAGAAGAGAACCCTTTAGAACAAATCAGTGAAGACATTGAAAATGCCATCATCGAATTAAAGAAAGAATGTGAAGGGGTTATAATTTACACAGATCTCTTCGGCGGTACACCCTTTAAGACAGCCCTTATGTTAGCTCAAAGTCACGACAACGTCGGTGTCATGGCCGGAACCAACCTAGGTATGTTAATCGATGGGGTATTCTCCAGATTAGCCCATGATAATGTAGTCGAATTCGCTAAATTATCAGAAGATACTGGAAAAGAACAAGTTCAATTTGTAAAAGAAATTGAAGTCAAAGAAGATTTTGATGAAGGAGATGGCATCTAATGTGGGAAAATATTTTAGCATCCTCTATTGCGATTATTATCATAGTCAGTCTCGGTATTTTAATTATGCAGCTGGCTAATTATCGTAATGTAAAGAAAAGAAGAAAATACTTCGAAGAGCTACACCAAGAACTAAAAGTAGGAAACAAAGTTAGTTTTTCCAACGGGCTATACGGAACAATCCGTAGTCTAAGTGAACAAACTGCAGATATCGAAGTTAAATCAGGTGCCGTGATCACTGTATCACGCTACGCAATTTCAGCCATAGAGAAATAGGAGAATTTAATGGAAAATCGTTTAATAGAGTTATTAAAAAATAGAAAAACAGGGGACGAGATGGGTGTCTACTCAGCATGTACCGCTAATGAAGTCGTCATCAAAGAAGTCCTCATAAAAGCAAAAGAAACCAATACAACCGCAGTCATAGAAGCCACAGCCAACCAAGTTGATCAATACGGTGGCTATACAGGCATGAAACCTAAAGACTTTGTCAATATGGTTCATAAATTAGCGAAAGAAGTAGACATTGAATTATCACAAGTTATTTTAGGGGGCGACCATTTAGGTCCACTCACTTTTATCAAATATGAAGAAGCACAAGCTATGGAAGAAGCCAAAACTTTGGTCAAAGAATACGTATTAGCAGGCTTCACAAAGATTCATATTGACACTAGTATGCGTGTCGCCAGTGACTCCACAACAGAACCACTATCAACAACTGTAATTGCTCGTCGTGGAGCTGAATTAATTCAAGTCACAGAACAAGCTTACCAAGAATTGTTAACTACTAATCCAGATGCACCTCAATTAGCCTATATTATAGGAAGTGAAGTTCCTGTACCAGGTGGTGCAACTGATGTTGAAGAAATGCAAGTCACTACAGTCGATGATTTCATCAATACTGTCAATGAATTTAAAGCTCAACTTGAAAGCCATGGTGTAGGACATGTCTTCAATCAAGTCGTGGGTGTCGTTGTCCAACCAGGTGTTGAATATGGTGATGAGAAGGTTGACTTCTATAACCGTGAAGCTGCCAAAGAATTAACAGCAGCACTAACACAATTTGATCCAATAGTCTTTGAAGGTCACTCCTCAGACTATCAATCAAAATACCATTTAAAACAAATGGTAGAAGATGGCATCGCCATTCTTAAAGTAGGACCAGGCTTAACCTTCGCTTACCGTGAAGCACTCTTCGCCTTAAGTTACATTGAACAACAACTCTTTAGTGAAGAAAAACAATCACGCTTTATTGAAACACTTGAAAAAGTGATGTTAGAAAACCCTGGCTCATGGCAACCATACTATCATGGAACTCCAGAAGAATTAGCCACTAAACGTGCCTTTTCTTTCTCTGATAGAGCTCGTTACTATCTACCACAACCAGCAGTCGACTCAGCCATAAAACAGCTATTAGACAATCTAGAAAGTGTCGACTTACCCATGAATCTAATTAGTCAATTCTTACCAGTCCAATATCGTAAGGTTAATGAAGGACGATTAGAAAAAACACCAACAGCCTTAATTAATGATGTGATTGGTGTTACATTAGACGACTATATTTATGCTATTAAAAAAGTTTGGTAATTTCCAAACTTTTTTACTTCTTAACTAAAGATTTCGCGTATTCAGAAGGTGTTGTGTTAAACTCTTCCTTAAAAGCTCTAGAGAAATAGTGGATAGACGAATAGCCTAAACGATTCGCAATCTCTGACAAGGTATATTTCGACTCATTAATTAAAACCTTAGCTTGTTTAAGTCGCACATCATTTATATATTGTTTAGGCGTCATCTCTAAATTATTATTGAAGATACTCTGGATGGTCGCACGGCTAATCGCAAAATATTGACATAAATCAATGACTCTAAGACCGCCCTCAATATTATTATGAATATGTTCCAATATTCTATTCAATAAATCATTCTCGAAGTTAAAACGCATCGTCGTCGTATGGTGATGTTGAGGAATTTCCTTTGGATCTTGTCTTAATAATAAAATAATAAGTTCCTTCAACTGATTAATAAAGAGTTCATTGTTGTACTCGTCATATTCATTATCTGTATAGCGAACAATATCTTCCATCAATCGAGATTGCATTTGATCTAAATGAAATATTTTATTTAAAAGAGTTCTATGAATGGGATAACAATCAAACATAATGGTGACATAGGTACACATGTCATCTTCAATACGTTGGTTATGTTTCTGTAAAGGTCCATAAAAGATAAGGTCATTTTTATGTAATTCATAATTAATGCCATCAATATTAGTCTGAAGCACTCCAGAATTAACAACCGTCATCTCCCAAAAATAATGTCTCTCAAAATCATAGTAATAGGGAGCCTTTTTAATTTGATAATAAGAGGCATAAATCTGAGGTAAAAAGAATGTTTCCTTCACTTCATTAATCATAATAGGATGATTGGATTGATAATATTGGGGATGATCATATGCTGCTCGATAAAGTCCTGCCTTAGCGTCATCGGTGATTTTTAATAAATAAAAATGCATCCCTGGGTGAATCGCAACAATACCATGTAAGATGTACTGTTCGATTTTATGATGTGGCGACTCTGCAATCATTAAGGCAATAATGCCATAAACAGATTGAACATAAATGGTCCTATTAAAGTGCATTAGTGTGGATGATGACTTATGAAGCGTCTCATAGAGAGTGAATTCATAATCTGCTTGTATCTCTGACTGACTTACAATGTCATAATATTTAGTCTGATTGAAACTTGTTGTCTTGTTATACATGTCTACTCCTTTGGTTTTGTTGATTAATTATAACACTTTTAAAAAAGATAAGATATTTGTTAATACTTATAAGTGTATTACTAGTGAAAGCGCCTTCTTTACGATATAATTAATACGAAGATTAAATAATCTTTATATTGTAAGGAGGAAAAACATGCCAAATATTGTGTTAACCCGTATTGATAACCGACTAATTCATGGTCAGGTTGCAACTCAATGGACCAACGTTATCGGAGCTAACTTATTGTTAGTCGCCAATGATGAAGTGTCCACAAACAAACCACGTCAAGGTTTGATGGATATGAGCGCACCGCAGTCTGCACAGACTCGTTACTTCTCACTTCAAAAAACTATTGACGTAATTCACAAAGCGGCCGATCGTCAAAAGATTTTCATTATATGTGAAACTCCACAAGACGTATTGACGCTAGTAGAAGGCGGTGTACCTATTAAAAAGGTAAACGTCGGTAATATGCATCATGCGGAAGGTAAACGTGCTGCAGGCCGTTCAGTTTCTGTAGATGATAACGACGTAGCCGCATTCAAAGCTCTTCGTGATTTAGGTGTAGAAATCGAAATTAAACGAGTTCCCACTGAATCAAGCGAAGACAACAAAAATCTCTTTATTTAAATAAAGAAAAATCTTGATACAGGAAACTGTATAGAAGGGGAAAATTATGGATTTTAATGCTTTACAAATTATCTTGGTTTTCATAGTGACATTTATTGCTGCTATTGACCAATTTAGTTTCCTAGAATCCCTCTATCAACCAATTGTTGTTGGTCCAGTAGTAGGAGCAATTTTAGGAGATTTACAAATCGGACTTGTTGTTGGTGGTACTTATCAATTGATTCAAATTGGTAGTATGCCAATCGGTGGTGCACAACCTCCAAACGCAGTTATTGGTGGCGTTGTTGCAACTATCTTCGCAGTAGGATTAGGCTTAGAGCCTGCTGCAGCAGTTGGTATCGCAGTACCATTTGCTATTCTAGGTCAAATGATGGTTACACTCATCTTTACTTTATTCTCACCACTTATGGGTGTTGCGGATAAAGCAGCAGATGAAGCTAACCCAGCAGGTATTCGTAATATTAACTTGCTGTCAATGACTCTATTAGGAACAGCTTTCGGAATCGTTGCCGTATTAGCTTTAACAGCTGGTTCAGCATTCGGTCCTCAAATTCAAGCATTCTTTGATGAATATGCTTGGCTACAAAACGGCTTCAACGTCGGTGGTGGTATGCTTCGTTACGTAGGTTTCGCTACATTACTTCGTATTATGATGTCAGGCGAACTATGGGGTTACTACTTTGCAGGTTTCGCACTTGCTACAATTGTTGGAGCAGTCGGTTATGTTGACGCCAATGGCGCCTTCGTAGCAACACTTGGTGGTTCAGCTCTACTTATTATTTCGTTCATTGGAGTAGCAATCGCTCTTGCAGACTACCAAGCTAACGTCAAAATTAAAAACCTTGCAGGCACTGTAGGTCACGGAGGAGATGAAGAAGATGGCATATAATGTAAAAGAATATGTTGATACAACTCCAGCTGCACCATTAGATAAGGGTACTCTTAACAAAATGGTGTGGGGATCATTATTCCTACAAGCATCGTTCAACTATGAGCGTATGCAAGCTGCTGGTTGGCTATGGGGTATTTTACCAGGCCTTGAAAAAATTCATACTAATAAGGAAGATTTATCCTTATCAATGCGTCATAACCTTGAGTTCTTTAATACTCACCCATTCTTAGTAACATTCGTTATGGGTATCGTTCTATCCTTAGAACAAGCTAAAGCACCAGTTGACACAATTCGTTCAGTACGTGTCGCAGCAATGGGTCCTTTAGGTGGTATTGGGGATGCTCTATTCTGGTTTACACTAGTTCCAATTACTGCTGGTATTACAGCTAACTGGGCTATCGATGGATCTATCTTAGGTCCAATCATGTTCTTAGTTATATTTAATGTGGTTCAGTTCATTGTTCGTTTCGGACTCATGCACTGGTCATATCGTTTAGGTTCACAAGCTATTGATGTCCTAACTGAAAATGCCCGTGAATTCTCACGTGCAGCAGGTATCTTAGGAGTATTCGTAGTTGGTGCACTTACATCAAACTTTGGTGGAACTACTTTAGCTTTACAATATACACAAGGTGAAGCAGTCGTTAACGTTCAATCAATTTTAGATGGTGTATTACCTAAACTAATCCCATTAGCATTAACTTTATTACTATATTATCTATTTACAAAACATAACTGGAAACCAACTCACGGAATTTTATTCCTATTGGTTCTAGCTATTGTAGGATCATTCTTCGGAATTTTCTAAAAGATTATTGTATAAGAAAACACTGTTTGACATGTTAAAAACCAACCCCGAGGGGTTGGTTTTCCTTTTATATTAACTTGTAGTATTTCATTGCGTGAAATAATCCCGCATCATCAACATCGAAGGTGACATAGTCAGCAACAGCTTTAAGTTTATCATGAGCATTACCCATAGCAACTCCCATACCTGCCGCTTTCACCATTTCATAATCATTCATGGAATCACCCAATGCCATCGCATCTTCCATCTTTCCACCAAACTCATTTAATACAGTTTGGATTCCATAGGACTTATCAATACCACGAATAAAAATCTCGCCAGAATGGTTCTCATCATAGATAATAAATTGGTATTTCTTATCCAACGCTTCATCTAAGCTGTAAATCTGGTCGTTGTTATCCGCGAAAATCGAACATTTATTGATAGGTGTCGGACGAGCAAAGTAGTTCTTCAACGGTGCCACCATGTTCTCTTGAACTAAATGACGACTCACTTGGGGTTTCAAGTTGACTTTATTCTCCATACGCTTATTAAAGAAAGCAATCGCTTTATCATTATAATAAGAAATAGAAGATCCTTCTAACACATAACCAACATTTTTCTCTTCAAAAAGTTTGATTAATTCCTCAAGCTCCTCTTGAGCAATGTTATGTTCAACGATAGGTGAATCGTTAAGCTCTACATGAGCTCCAGCAGCATACACCATTCCATCAAAAGGCATAGAACGAATAATCGCATCTACCGCAGACTTAACGCGCCCCGTATTAATAAATACTTTGTGGCCATTTTCTCTAGCGATATCAATAGCTTCTTTAGCTGAATCGGGAATACCCGTTATATGGCTTAATAGGGTTCCATCGATGTCTATAAAAATAAATTTCTTTGACATGAGTTCCTCACTTTCCACCTACCATTATACATGATAGACAAATCTTTTATATAAATACTCTGTTAACTTAACTAATCAATCAACTTCTTAGAATACTTTACGAAGTTTTTAATACCATCTTTAAGAAAACCTAAAGTCATATCACTCAGTTCTAAATTACCCTCATCATCGATATGATTCGCCACTAAAGGCACAGTAGTACGAGTGCTAGGTAAAACAAAAACTCCCATATATGCAAGAATAGAACGCAAATGTTCCTGAGGCGTAATCGTACCAGAAATACCAGTCGTAGCTCCCATCACATAAGCAGTTTTATTAACCAACGGCTTATTACCATGTTTATCCAATGGACGACTCAACCAGTCCACCACATTTTTAAGAACACCAGGTACACCACTGTTATACTCAGGTGTCACAAAGATAAACGCATCAGCATTAAGAGCCTGCTCTCTAATTCTTTGAACACTCTTAAGTATCTCATGTTCCAAATCCTGGTTAAACAAAGGAACATCACTGATATCCATTTCACTATAAGTCACTGAATCATCTAAAAAAGTTTTAGCCACATTTAGTAGTTTTCTATTCACGGAATCCTTGCGTAAACTACCCACGATTCCAACAACATTTAATTTCTCAGACATAAAAATCCTCCTAATCCGCACTAATTGTAGTCACAAAACAAAATACAATCAAATCAAATGACTATTAAAAAAACCTAAGATTATCTTAGGTCACACTTATTTAAACCTTAAACTTCATCTTTCTCAAAGCCATATAAGCCAACGTCGCCATCACGACAGTAATGACTCCATTAACAGCCGTCACCCCAGCAGACCATGTCGCAATAATCGTCGCCGGATTAGCATCAACTCCTAAAATGAAACGATTAAATAAATAACCCACCAAAGGATCAACTATCACATTAAAAATCATACCACCAGTACCTGCCAAGATACTCCATTTCAGGATATCAGAAGTTTTATGTAACGAATTAATTTTACCAAAACGATGAGCAATCAGACCCACAATTAAACCAATCATTAATTTTAGAAAAAAAGTACGCGGTGCCACATGAGCATAACCTGTCGTTAAGTCAGCCAGCGTTAAACCAACTGCGCCCGCCAAACCTCCAGGCAAACCACCCAATAAAAGAGCACCCAACACCACAAAACTATTCGCAAAGTGAAAAGAGGTCCGTCCACCCATCACATGAACATCGATTTTAAAATAATTAAAAGCTATAAAACACAACGCCGCAATCAGCGCCATACTAGTTAACTGATTTGTTTTTTTCATAATACTCCTTCATAAATTGATAGACATAAGCTGCCAATAGAGAGAAAACGGTCGTCAACACAAAATTTAGAGTGTTCGTTAATTCCATGTTCAAAATCTTACCCACAATTAAACGATTCCCCAAAATGACCACTGGATGAATAACATAAATATACAAAGACACATTATGATAAAAGAGTGAATTATGTGTCCTACCCTTATGAGCGAGTACTTTAGTCATCAAGAAATAGACGGTAATTGGTAATGTAAGAAACATTGCATTTAATGGATCTGATAAATTGGTGAAATATAATAATAACGGTTCAAATAAAAATAGAACTACAGAAATCAGAACAATTACATTATTAAAACGTAATTTCTTTAGTGCTAAAAACAAACCAATAAAAATAAACAACGGAGCAAAAAAGATACCATTACGCGTATTACTCATTAAGTTCACCAAGGCTTCAGGCAACAAAGGACCATAGACATTAAAAAGTGCACCAACTAGATAAAGTAGAACCACCACAATAAACATATGGTCAAATTTTAGATTCTTATTTAAGAAATAAACAATCGCAATCCCCACAATTAAAGCAGGAAAATACCATAAATGATAATGAAGGCCATCCCACAATAAGTCCTTAACAAACAACGTCACATCAATCCCATGAAGATAAATCCACACCGGGATATAAATGATAAACGTCAAAGCATAAGTCTTCAATAATGACAACTCTGTCTTAATAAATGATTGATATTGTTCTTCCTTCGTCAGATATTTAAACTTTCTAAATAAAAAGTAACCACTCAACACAAAAAAGAAAGGAACCGCCAAACGCCCTATAATATTAGTGATAATATATGAAAACACTTCATTAAATTCAACAAAAGGAGCCGTATGAATCGCCACAACTAAAATAGCCGCCACAATTCTTAAATCATCAATTAATTTATTATAGGCTTTCTTTGTCGTCATAAACCAACACCCTTTCAATACGACTTCCCAATTGAGTCAACACCTCATTAGGAATAGACCCCAATAAATCAGCCATATCATCTACTGTAAATTCATCATGAATGATTTCAACAACATCTCCGATATCGACATTCACATCACTCACATCTATCAATAACTGATCCATACAAATTCTACCAATAACACGACACCATTGACCAGAAACACGCAACTTAAAGCCCAACTGTGCCAAACGTCGCTGTAGACCATCACCATAACCAATCGTCACAGTCGCCACTTTAGTACTCTTATTTAAGGTGTTCTCCACCCCATAACCAATATTCTCACCAACTGAAACTTCTTTCACCATCGCCACTCTCGCCTTCAGAGTAACTACCTCACGATAATTATCAAAACGGCTCGAAGCAGCCAACAATAAACCAGGACGTACATAGTCATAAACATAAGAGTCACCAAAGTAAACAATTCCTGCCGAATTATGAACATGAGTCAGACCATAATTAAGTTTACAATTATCTAAATGACCAAGTAACTTATCAAAAAGAGACAACTGTTCAATGCTCTTTTTATGACCCTCACCAGGTTGATCTGAAGACAATAGATGTGTATAAATACCAGTAATTTTAATGTTTTTTAATGTAAAAAAAGACTCAATTAAATCAAAATCATAAGGTATACCCAAGCGATTCATCCCTGTATTTATTTTTAAGTGAACCTCAATACCTTTTTGAAAATTTTCCAACAATAACAAGTACTCATAAGAAATCGCAGTCTGTATTAAGTTATAAGTTATCAAATCATCAAAACGAGTAGGGTGAGTATATCCAAAAATCAAAATAGGTTGATAAATATCAAATTGACGCAATTGAATCGCTTCATCAATCGTCGCCACCGCAAAAAAATCAATACCTAGTTCTTGACAATAAAAAGCAGCCTCTAATCCCAAGCCATAACATTGATCCTTCACCACCGCCATTATCTTAGAACGACCAATACTACGATTAATTTGTTCAATATTATGACGCAATGCATCAACATTGACCTCTAAAAAAGCTCTATCCATGAATACGATTCAAGGCATTCTCAATCAAAGTTTCAATTATTTCTTTATAATCAATGCCAATTCCCTTCATCATATTAGGAAAACGGGAATGAGAAGTAAACCCAGGAATGGTATTAATCTCATTAAAATAGACCTGTCCATCTTCACCATAAAAGAAATCCACTCGTGAAAAATCACGACAACCCAACAGTTTAAATACTAACTTCGCGCTCTCTTTCACAATACGAGTCGCACTTTCATCAATTCGAGCCGGACACACAATCTGAGCATTTTTGAATGCATATTTTCCTTCATAGTCAAAGAAATCAGTCGCTAGTTCAATCTCATCAACATCCCCCACTAAGAGTCTGCCATCTTTTTCCAATACCGCTGCACCGACTTCAAAGCCCTTAATAAACTCTTCAATAACTACTTTCGTATCAAATCTTAAAGCTTCCTCTAACCCAATCTTAAAATCTTCATAATTATCCGCCACTGAAATTCCATAAGAAGAACCCTCACGCGCTGGTTTAATAATCACTTTTTGACCTAAATAATCTGTTAAATCACCATACTGTTCAAGAGTCAAAGAAGACGTTAAGGTACGATATTTAGCCTTAAGAATTCCTTCATTATCCAACAAGCGATGTGTAATATCTTTGTCATAAGCTAAGATAGAACTTTGTTGATCACAACCCGTCAAAGAAATATTAGAAGCCTTCATTAACGATTGTAAGACGCCATCTTCACCATATTTACCATGAATCATATTAAACGCCACATCAACCACAGTCTCTTCCAAGGTATCCACGGCCATAAAACAAGAATCATCGCCAGGTTTTAAGACCACCTCACGACTTGTTTTATTCTCTAACCAAGTATTGTTTTCGATTTCCTCTAAAGTGTAATCTCCAGTATAGAAACGTCCCTCTAAAGACATTCCAATTAAACACATTTCATATTTTTCACTAGGAAAGTTTTGAATCACAGAAGAAATTGACGATAAAGACACAAGATACTCTGAACTCTTTCCACCAAATATTAACGCAACTTTTTTCATTTTCTTTTCCTCCATTTTTAATTGTTCAATAACATCAAATAAACGTAAAGCATTCGCACCCTTAAATAGAATAATAGAAGGCTGTTTCAACCATGGTTTCAATGCGGCTAATAGTTCATCATGACTTGTAAAATGATGAGATATTTTGGTATTAAAATCACTAAAATGATGAGCCAACTTACCAATTGTATACACGCGATCAATCACTAACGAATCAATCAATCTCGAGATTTCTTGATGGTACTCTATTTCCCTAGGACCCAAATCCAACATATCACCCAACACCGCAATTTTACGATCATGACTCGAAAATTCAGACAACATCATTAAACTTTCAGTCAAAGCCTCAGGATTTGATTTGTAAGAGTCATCTATAATCATTGCTTGACCAATTTTAACTACTTCATTACGCGAAGCAGTAATTGATACATTCGCTAAATTACTCAACAAGGTCTCAATTGGTATATGTAATTCCTTACCCACCAACAATGCTCCTAAAGTATTCAATGCTTGATGTCTCCCCAACAAAGGCACAATAATAGGATTATCTGTCAACTGTTCACAATGAAACACTAAGGTATCCTTAAATTGATGAGTCTCCGTAATAACATAATCATTAGAAGACTTAAGTCCATACGTCACAACCCTTTGAGTTAATTGATAACTCCTTAAAATCTCTAAAAATCGCTCATGATCTCCATTAACAATCAACACACCATCATCAGGCATGTGATGAGTAATTTCTAATTTTGCTTTTATGATATTGTCCAAAGATCCCAAATCATTTAAATGAGCAGCACCTATAGATGTAATTAGACCAATACTCGCCATCGCAATCTCTTGTAAATAGTCAATTTCATCTAAAGCAGACATCCCCATCTCTAAAATAAAGAGATTAACAGAAGGGTCACTCTCCAATATCGTAAGAGGCAAACCGATATCATTGTTACGATTACCCACTGTCGCACTGACTTCAAAATAAGGATTGAGTAAATGATAAAGAATATCTTTTGTTGAAGTCTTTCCATTAGAACCAGTAATACCAATCACACTCGCATTCATCGACAACCGATATGCCTTAGCCAGATTTCCCAAAGCAAGTCTTGTATCATCTACCAAAATGAGAGGTTTATCTAGTGAAGAAAAATCATGATCTCTTTGAAACAAAGAGACCTTTGCGCCTTGTTCAAACGCATTTTCTACATATTGATGTCCATCAAAATTATCACCAATGATAGGAATAAAAATATCTTCACCTTGATGTTCTCTGGTATTGATATAAACGCCTTTTACTTTATAGGCATCTTTACTGTTAATTAGTTCACCTTGACACATAGTCGCTAGTTGATGTAGGGATAAGAAAATCATGTTAGCCACCTTACTCTTTTTCTTTTTTTATTATACCCTATTTAGCTCCAGTCTGGATAACTTGTTGAATAATAAGACTTGTAAACTTCATTAGATAAAGTGATAATAATAGAGAAAAAAGGAGGACACACAATGAAAGTAGTTATTGCTTATTATAGCGCCTCAGGAAATACTGAAGCCATGGCAGAAGAAATTTCAAGAGGAGCAACCGAAGCAGGAGCCGAAGTAACATTAGTCAACGTCAATGAAACTTCAGCTGATGAAGTCGCTGAATTTGATGTGATTGCTTTAGGATGCGCATCTTATGGAGACGAAGTATTAGAAGAGTATGAATTTCAACCTTTCTATGATGAATTAGAACCAATGTTAGAAGGCAAAAAAGTCGCACTCTTTGGATCATACGACTGGGGTAATGGTGAATGGATGCTAGACTGGCAAGAAGCTGTCAGTGCCGCAGGAGCAGAATTAGTAGGCGGAGAAGGCCTCATTGCTAATCTATTTCCAGACGCAGATGCTTTAGAAAAATGCCATGCTTTAGGTGAGAAATTAGCGAATTAATTAAAAAACACTATCTTTTTAAAATGATTTAGTGTATGATAATATACACAGCGTAGCTGTGAAATATAATTTGCATGGTGTCAAGTTAGAAATGAAAAAGACAATTAGCCCGAATTGTCTTTTTTTTATGCAAAGAATACCATCAATACACAAAGCTACTTAAAAAAAGATTGAATATATGTCATAATAAGTGATAGGAAACTGTAATAACATTGAACAAGGAGGTTTTGCTGTGGGATTTGTATTAGGATATTCACAAAAAGAAATAACACCACAGGTACCAATAACGATGGCGGGTTATCAACCAACCCGTGAAGCAATCGCTATTCATGACCCACTATTTTTAAGATGTATTCTTATTAAAGATAACCAAAAAGATGAAATAACAGCACTTATTAGCTATGACCTTATCGGAGTTGATCACTTATTAATCGACCGAATTAAAAAACTGTGTCAAGAAGAAAGAATTAATATTAATCATTTCGTTCTAAGTGCCACCCACACCCATTCAGGGCCAGCAGGTGTCGTCAACACTATGATCGGTCCACTTAAAGATATGAGTGGTTTTTTTGGCACTCCTCAATTACCATTAATTAATCAAATAGCACAAATAACAGTCGAAGCCATCAAAGAAAGCATGGCTCAGTGGCACCATTTCAGAATGGAAGTCATCCAAACAACTTTCAACAACATTGGAAGTATCCGTGAAGATAAAACAAGCGCTACTGACCCTCATATTTTTATGGTCCGCTTTCTCTTAGACAATTCAAAATTATTGTTACTCTATCACTTTGCTTGCCAAGCCTCAGTCTTAGGTAAAATGAACAATAAATTAAGTGCAGATTTTCCAGGTGCCGTTTTAACCCATAATCGAACTCATGAAATGGTTATGTTTCTAAACGGAAATGCCGGTAATATTAATACTAAAACATTCACGAAAAGTGATACTTACGAACAATTAGACGAATTTGGCAGACAAATAGCCTATGAAATGAACATCCTATTAAAACATCCAGATTACATCGGTGAACTTAATAAATTTGAAGTCAGAAAATATCAAATCGACTTAAAAAGAAAACAAGTTGATTCATATACTAACATTAAAGAAACGATGACCATTTCCTATCAAATCATTCACCTTAACGATACTGTACTTATCACACTACCTGTCGAAATGACCAGCGATGTGATGAAAAATCTCAAGGAAGAAAAACAAGTTGAATGTATTTGTTATACCAATGGCTATGATTTAATTATGACATCCACAGAAAGTTTTGAATTAAATCGCTATGAAGCCCTCATGTCTCCTTTTCAAAAAGGGGAAGCAGAGAAACTCATCGCTCACATTCAACAAAATATTTAACAGGATTTCACATCCTGTTTTTTGAAAGGTCACTATGGAAACACTATTAATCTCACCAAAAGAAACACAATTCATCGCTAAATTGCTACAAAAAGGACAACTGGTCGCTCTACCAACTGACACTGTCTATGGTTTAGGATGCATAGCCAACAACCCACAAGCCATCAATCAGTTAAGAATCGCCAAAAAACGTCCAGACGAAAAAGCCTTCGCCTATGTCGTCAACTCCATAGAAAAAATAGAAGCAGTTTGTCAGCTTTCACCCAGAGACAGAAAGCTCATAGAAAATAATCTACCCGGACCCATCACATTTATTTTCAATAAGAAAGACAACGATCTTATTGTCAATGAATCCAACTTATCTACACTCGCCATCCGTATACCCAACCATCCACTGATATTGGAAGTACTTCAATACTTACCAGTCGGAATTTATTTACCCTCCGCCAATCTCAGTACATTACCATCTACTTCATCATCTAAAGAAGTCTATCAACAATTAAATTCAAGAATCGATGCGATTGTAGAAGGACACTCCGACAATCAAATCGCTTCCACTATTATCGACGCCACCTCAGAAGAGCTAACTATCCTTCGTCAAGGTCCTATTAAACTATCAGATATAAAATAAAAGGAGATCCATTTATGAAAGATCAAATAATTTTTAACCTAATTGACCAAGAATACGAACGTCAATCACAACATATCGAGGCCATTGCCTCAGAAAACTATGTATCCAAAGAAGTGCTATTAGCACAAGGATCTATTTTAACCAACAAATATGCGGAAGGATACCCTGGTCAAAGATATTACGGAGGCTGTGAAATCATTGACCAAATCGAAAGTCTAGCCATATCACGTCTCAAAGAATTATTCGGAGCACAACACGCCAATGTCCAACCTCACAGTGGATCTCAAGCCAATATGGCAGTCTATATGTCTGTATTAAAACCAGGAGATACTGTTTTAGGCATGTCACTCACTGCCGGAGGCCACTTAACTCACGGCCATCACCTAAATTTCTCAGGAAATCTTTATCACTTCGAAAGTTACGGTGTAAATAAAGACACACAATTAATTGATATGGAAGACGTCAGACAAAAAGCACACGCCATCAAACCAAAATTAATCGTAGCCGGTGCAAGTGCCTACAGCCGCACCATCGACTTCAAAACCTTCAAAGAAATTGCGGACGAAGTAGGAGCCTATTTCATGGTCGACATGGCCCATATTGCCGGTCTCGTTGCCGCCAAACTCCATCCCAACCCAGTCCCTTATGCTGATTTTGTGACATCAACAACCCACAAAACACTCAGAGGACCTCGCGGTGGAATTATTTTATGTAAAGAAAAATTTGCTAAAGCCATCGACCGCAGTGTCTTTCCAGGAACTCAAGGTGGTCCTTTAGAACACATTATCGCCGCCAAAGCCATCTGCTTTCATGAAGCACTACAGCCTGAATTTATAAGTTATCAACAACAAGTCATCAAAAACGCCAAAACACTAGCCACCAGCTTAAGTGAATTAGGCTTTAAGATAATCAGTCAAACCACCGACAACCACATGGTCTTAGTAGATGTATACAATTCAAAAAACATCACCGGTAAACAATGTGAAGAACTCTTAGCTCAATGTGGAATCACCGTCAATAAAAACACACTCCCTTTCGATACCCTAAAACCTATGGTGTCATCAGGCATCCGTTTAGGAACACCCGCCATGACAACCCGCGGTTTTAAGGAAAAAGAATTTAAACAACTCGCCACATGGATAAACCAAGCCATAACGCATGTTGACAATCCTGAAGAAATCGCTAAAATTAAACAAGAGGTCTTTGCTTTAACGAAGCAATTTCCTATATTAAAAAAAGGAGAATAAGACATGGTAACAGTACTCAATCACCCACTCATTACACACAAACTTTCTTACATGAGAGACGAAAAAACAGGCACAAAGGATTTTCGACAAAGTTTAGACGAAATCGCCGGATTAATGGCCTATGAAATCACACGTGATCTACCAGTCAAAGATGTCGAAATCAAGACACCGTTAACATTAACAACAACTCAACAACTCGCAAAAGATATTGTGTTAGTACCTATTTTAAGAGCAGGACTCGGTATGGTCGACGGTATCCGTTCACTTATCCCCACTGCTAAAGTAGGGCATGTCGGAGTCTACCGTGACGAAGAGACATTGTTACCAATCGAATACTTCGCAAAATTTCCACCAAATCTAAAAGATTCAATCGTGATGATTTTAGACCCAATGCTCGCAACCGGAGGCTCAGCTTCCGCTGTCATCGACATCGTTAAAGCAAGAGGCGCAACTTCAGTTAAATTAGTTTGTCTTGTCGCGGCACCAGAAGGTGTCAAAGTCATTGAAGATGCCCATCCTGATGTCCATATCTATCTAGCAGCATTAGACGAAAAATTAGATGAAAATGGTTATATTGTACCAGGTCTAGGGGACGCTGGTGACCGTCTATACGGAACCAAATAATTAAATAACACAAGAGAGAAGAGAGAAAAACAACAATGGAACTAGCTTTAATTCTATTTATTTTGACTTACATAGGGCTTATCTTATTTCAAGATTATCGACCCTACATCGCAGCCATGTTACCAGTTGTCGGCAGTGTCGCAACTTCCATGGGTGTCAATCCTACAGTACTCTATTTTGGTTTACTTATAGGAGCCACACTAGGCGGAAACCTAACACCAATCGGTGCCTCTGCCAACATCACAGGCATCGGTATCTTAAGAAAAGCAGGGTATAAAGTATCTACCCAAACCTTTATGAAGATTTCAGTACCATTTACACTCACCGCAGTATTCAGCGGCTATATTCTTAACTGGTTATTATTTGGAGCTCTATGATGATTAGAAAATGGTGGAAAGAGGCAATTGGCTATCAAATCTATCCTCGTTCCTACCTAGACACAAACCATGACGGAATCGGCGACATCAGAGGCATTATTGATAAGTTAGATTATATTGAATCTCTCAACGTTAATCTTGTCTGGATAAGCCCTTTTTATCCATCCCCACTTGATGACAACGGCTATGACATCTCAGACTTCAAAGGAGTCGACCCACAATTAGGTACTCTAGAAGAAGTTAAAGAACTTATCGAAAAAGCCCACGCTAAAGGTATCCGTATTATTTTGGACTGTGTGCTTAATCAAAGCAGTGACGAACATCCATGGTTTATCGAATCACGAAGCAGTAAAAATAACGAAAAAAGAGACTACTATATTTGGGCTCAAGGTAAAGACAACCAACCTCCCAATAATTGGGGAAGTTTTTTCGGTGAATCTGCTTGGAAATACGACAAACTAACTGATGAATATTATTTAAAAATATTCTCAGATAAAATGCCTGATCTCAATTGGTCCAATCCAACCCTACGTCAAGAAATGGCCGATATCATTCGCTTTTGGCTAGACTTAGGGATCGATGGCTTCAGGATGGACGCCATTGCCCATCTCGGCAAAGACATGACCCTCACAGACAGCACCTTAGAAAGTGATGAAAGAGGAATTGCTTACGATTGGTCCAAATTTTCCAACCGTCCCCAACTTTTTGATTATTTACAAGAACTCCATCAAAAAGTCTTTTCACATTATGATATCGTCACGATAGGAGAAGTCGGAGGAGGGGCCAAATTCCCCGAAGGTTATAAATACACAAATCCACAAAACCCATCTATCGATATGGTCTTTAACTTCGACCATACCTGGCATAATATGCCTTATGGTTATGAAGTCTTAACACCAGAAAAATTCAACACCAACGTCATTGCTCTTAAAGAAGACTTAGACTATTGGATACAAAACAGTCAAAAACATAACATTCATCCGCCAATGTACTGGCTCAATCACGATCATCCACGTGTCTTAAGTCAATACGGTAGCCTAGACTACCACAGAGAATCCGGTTCAATGCTAGGCATGGTGCTTTTAAGTCTACCCGGAACGCCTTTTATTTACAACGGAGAAGAAATAGGGATGACTAACGTAGACTATACCAACCCGAAAGATTTCAAAGACGTCAATACACGCAACTATTTTAAAAATAACGCCCACCGTCTCACCATAGAACAGATGATGAATCATATGCGCTATACAGGAAGAGACAACGGTCACACACCTATGCAATGGAACGCCAATCAACATGCGGGCTTCAGCACCACAACACCTTATCTGAAACTCGTCAGTAACTACACAACTATCAATGTCCAAGACCAAGAAAATAAAGAAAAATCAATCTTAAATACCTACAGAACAATGGCTAAAATAAGAAAAGATAATATTCAACTTTTTGCCTACGGAACTTTCGAACTAATCGACGCCAAACATCCAGATCTCTTTATTTTCAAAAGACAATTTAACCAAGAAAAATATATTCTAATCGCCAACTTTAGAGACTATGAAGTCCCTTACCAACTCCCCAAATATCAAGAAGTAACCTTTCACAACTACGATAATTTAGCCAACGCTAAACTACGTCCATACGAAGCAATACTTCTTAAAGAATCATGATTTATTTCATTTGCTCAAAACCACATCAACAACCAGTGATTGAAGAGATGATCCAAAGTATCACCATCAACAGCACCATCACATTTGACGACGAATTCTCAGGTACCATATACTCGTCTACTGAAGATATCCAATCTTTGGAATTGCTATGTCAACACCTTCAAACAGAAGGAACATTTACTTTAACAATGTTACATAGTATTAATTATCCCAAACTATCACATGCTGTACTACACTTTCAAAACCAACAATATCCTGGTTCTTTTCACCATATTCTAGAGCTTTTCATCATCGCAATGAATCAACAAAACAAGGCAATTCTTAATGAGTTCGTTAACTTCTACATCAATCTACCAAAAGACCATCTAGAATTAGTAAAAGAATACTCAAAAACCGACAACATCATCCTAACGGCCAACAATCTATACGTCCACCGCAACACAGTCACCAATCGACTTCACCAATTCGAAAAACTCACACAACTTGACTTAAAAGACAACAATCTAAGAATGTTATTAAGACTCATCGATATTTATATCAACAATGTGCACGACGCACAAGACACTTATTATAAATAGTTTATAATTACAATGTGAGGTGATTATATGGCAACATTATCATTTGAAAATGTGAATAAAATTTATGACAATAACGTACAAGCTGTATTTGATTTCAACTTGGAAATTGAAGACAAAGAGTTTATTGTATTTGTAGGTCCATCAGGATGTGGTAAATCAACCACGCTACGTATGGTAGCCGGCCTTGAAGATATAACATCAGGAGTCATCAAAATTAACGACAAAGTTGTTAACGATGTCCCTCCTAAGGATAGAGATATCGCGATGGTTTTCCAATCCTATGCACTTTATCCCCATATGACTGTGTATGATAACATGGCATTTGGTCTCAAAATTAGAAAAGTACCCAAAGATGAAATTGAACGTAGGGTCGCCGATGCAGCAAGAATTCTTGAGATTGAACCATATCTTAAAAGAAAACCCGCTGCTTTATCAGGTGGACAAAGACAAAGAGTCGCTTTAGGTAGAGCTATTGTAAGAAATGCTCAAGTATTCCTTATGGACGAACCTTTATCAAACCTAGACGCTAAACTAAGAGTAGCAATGCGTTCTGAGATTATTAAGTTACACAAATCACTCGATTCAACAACGATCTATGTAACACACGACCAAACTGAAGCGATGACAATGGCTTCACGTATCGTCGTTATGAAAGATGGTTATATTCAACAAGTCGGATCTCCTCGCGAGATTTACAACAACCCATCTAATTTATTCGTAGCTAATTTCATCGGATCTCCTGCAATGAACTTTATCAACTGTAAAGTTGAAGCTGGTAAGATTAAATTTGGTGAAAAAGAAATTTCTATTCCTGGCATGTACCAAGATGCTCTAAAACCTTACGACGGCAAAGATGTTATAATGGGTATACGTCCTGAAGACATCCATTATGAAGGCATTGTTGCTGATGCATTCCCTGATACTCCTTTTGATTTCAAGGTAGATGTTAGTGAATTGTTAGGTCATGAATTTATCCTTCATGGTACTTTCGCAGGACAAAAACTTCTTGCTAAAGTCGCAGCTCGTGTTGATGTACATCCTGAAGAAGTTCTAAAATTAGCTATGGACGTTTCAAAACTTCACTTCTTTGATGCAGAGACAGAAGTCAAAATTAAATAATCCGTGTATTCGATAGTTCTGAGGAAATCGCCCGGGCACCGCAAGGTGCCTTTTTCCTTTTTTAGGAATCATTTACAAACCTGACTATTATAAGGTATGGAACAATATAAAGGTTATAAATTTCGTATCTATCCAACAGACCAACAAAAACAAATTTTGGCACAATCTTTTGGTTGCTCTCGTAAAGTATTTAATCTCACCTTAGATCAAAGAAAAACAAAGAAAGCACAAAATCTTCAATCATTAATTGAAGAATATCCATATCTTAAAGAAGTCGATATCACGTCTTTAGAATATGCTCAAGCAAACCTGTATCGTGCGATTAAGTCTAAGAATATCAATGAAATAAAATTCAAAAGTAAGTCTTATAGTAAACAAAGCTTTCGAATTAAGAACAGAGAATCTATTAAATTACTTAACAAATATCAAATAGATATATCACTCTTTGACAAACCATTAAAAGCCAAAGTTCACATCAATCCTAAAGGTCTCATTCTTTCTTTAACTTTCTCTAAAAAAGCATCTGGTAATTATTTCCTTTCTCTTCTTGTAAAAGAAAATATAGAACCAATGAAGAAGACAAACAAGGTTGTTGGTATAGATTTAGGACTTGAAAACTTCGCCATATTATCAACAGGACAAAAAATTGGAAATAGACGCTTTAATAGACAAATGGACACTAAAATTAATAAAGAACTACGAAAACTTTCTAAGCGAAGAGAAAAAGCAATTAAAGATAACAAACCTTTGTATCAAGCTTCCAATTATCAAAAGCAGAAACGAAAAGTAGCCAGACTTTATGAAAAAAGCTTCAATCAACGAAAATATTTTCTAGACAAATTAAGTACACTTATCATCAAAAACCACGATGTAATTTGTATCGAACAACTAGAAATTAAAGAGATGATTTCAAATCGACAATTATCTAGAAGCATTGCTGATGTGGCTTGGACACTTTTTGTTGAAAAACTTAACTATAAAGCAAAATGGTATGGAAGAAGAATTGTCTATGTTGATAGATGGTTTCCTTCATCCCAAATTTGTTCGAGCTGTGGTATCAGACATGAAAAAATGCCACTCTCAATTCGAGAATGGCAATGTACATCTTGTCATAAAATTCATGACCGCGACATTAATGCGAGTCGTAACATTCTATTTCAAGGGCTTAAACAAGCCAATATTAAAACCGTTGATAGGGCGGGGTTAGCTTGGTAAATATAGGCAATGATGCCTAGTTCCCAAGAATTATTTTAATGTGATTTGAAGTAACTTGACTTCACCTTTGTGCATTGGAATCCAGAGTGATTCATATTCGTCGAGCGCATACTTTATATCTAGTGATTGTTCACTGGCAAAGACTTCTTTAATTTCAATATTAGAGTTGTCTTTAAATCGTGGAGGTATTCCAATCACGAATACTCTATGAGTTTGCTCAGTGTTAAAATCAGTATTTGCTATGGCTATTAAGATACTATCTTGATTCTCAAAGGCAAACGCTGCACTTTTGACTCCAGGGTGTTCAAAGGTTAATGAATATACTCTGTTTGGGTCTAAAATTGCGTCAAGATATTGATCTCGTATTACTACGATTTTACTTGTTAAATCTAGTAATTCGTAGCGATCATATTTAGTCATATTAAACGAATAATAGTCAAACAGTGCGAGTTTTCCTTCGTACACTGTTTCAGGACTAATATCTAGTCCTGTGTTCATAGGGACTTGCTCGTAAAATTCCTGCCCAGAGTTAATAAAGGGAATAGCATTGGGGATGAAATAATTAAAGAGTGTAATCAACTTTGCGGTTGTCTTACCTCCAGCTCGTGAAGCAAGGCGAGGGGAGTCATGTGTCTCACCGCATGCAAACACTGGCAATGAAATATCTTGCACACCATAGGCAAAGCGGTTAAAGCTACCATCATTAATGCGTGGTAATTGCATAAATCCATCACCGATGATCATGTTATATCCTTGATCCTTTTGAATATCAGCATTTCTGATATCTAATTCTTCAGCAATTAATGTGAAGTTAGGATCAACAGCCTTCGCGTTATGAACAATTTGAGCAACTAATTCCTTAGGCAACGCATGGCCCATATCAATTCGTGCTCCATCAATTCCATATTCACTTTGAAAATAAGGAATAATATTTGCGATAAGATCCCATAGTTCCTCATTTATAATCGAACCAGGATTTAAACTAGATTTCGCGATATCGTACAACAAATATGGAGCCACTTCAAAATCTAAGTTCTCTAAATAAGGTTTTGAATTTTGAGGATGATCTAAATACATTCTAAAGTAAGTTATATCACTCCAAGCAGGTTGTGGATCATTAATATGATCACTAAACGCATAAGCAACAGTGATACCAAAAGTATTTTCAATCAATTGTAAGACATCTGTATCTTCAGTCACACTTTCAACTAAATTTTGCCATTTAGCAGGATTTTGTTCTTTAGGATTAACAACAAACTGACGTAAATGATTAATCACATCATCGCTGCTAAACAAATCATCAAAGAATTCTTTTCTCGGTACTAACGAAGGACCTAATGTATCTACCACAGGAGGATGATACCCTTCCTTAGCCTCAATATTTATCCAATAAAACCATTCTGGATGCTCTAAAATATAATCTGAATGACGTGAATTAGTCCTAGGAATAATATCAATAATAACTTTAATGTCTAAAATATGACACGCCTCAACTAAAGCCTTAAATTCCAAACTAGCACTTGAATTGTCGCCTGTCATTGGATCTTTTAAAGAGCCTTCAATCCCAAAGAAATTAGTCACCCCATAAGGAGAACCCAACTCTCCTTTTTTATCTTTTTTCGAATACTTAGTAATAGGTAAAAGATACAAGACATCAACACCCATTTTCTTTAACATCGGTAAAATCATCAATGTTTTTAAAAACGTTCCCGTTTCTTTCAACGAATAAATATTACTCTCATTAAGTTCTCCTGAACGATCGTGATCATAACTTGTCGATGTTCTAATCATCGACGAATATACAACAGATTTTTTAATCCAATCGCCACCATCAAAATCTTCTTCCACATGGTGGATATTAAAATATGGCTGCGCAAAATTCATATGACGCAACTTTGTTTGCGATACAATATAATCAATTGTAGAAATAATAAAATCATATGGATTAACCATTAGATTTCCATCTCCCACAACATGTACTTGATTACTTATTTCATGCACATTCCAAACATCAGGAATGACATAATTGAACACAGTATCATGGTTATTCATTTCATCAACAAGATACTGCCTAATTTTTTTTAACGACTTCATAGCTTCCCCTTTTCAATACCGTTATTTTACAGTATTTTTGGTCTAGATGAAAGTCAATTGAGATAACAAATCATTTTTGATAAGATAGAATCAAACATTGGAGATTTTATGAAGAAAATATTCACTTTTATTGCTATAATGCTGATCGTTTTAGCAACCATTTGGGGAATCAAAATTTCCCTGGAAATAAATCAATGTAATTTGGATAATAACAAGGTATGTTTCGACATCGAAACAAGCCATTTTCTCATAGAAGACAACGCCACAATCTTAGTACGTGTCCCTACTCAAGAGACAAAAACACAATTAGAACAACTCTGGAAAAGTCAATATCCCACTAAATCCACACTTCTTCAAATCGATGTTGGATCAACAATTGAAGCTAATCAAGTTTCTACAATCGGTGAAGATATTTTTCTTCTTGATTCATCTCATGCTGCACTAGCACTCGACAATCTTTATAAATTAGATCCAGCAATAATGCCTATCATCGCTGAACAAGTCAATCTTTCCTTAGCAGAAGACATCAACTCAAATCATCCCGTATTCATCACCACTTTCATTACAGGCGACACCCTAATTACCGATATTACATCTCTAGATAATAACAACCTTTCCCTTAACAATGTCGCAACCTTCGACAATCTTTTTCAACATCATTCAAGCCTAACGGAAAACTATGAAGTGATTTTCCCTTTAATTTTCAACGATTTTGATACACTCTATCCACTTTTAACAGTCGATGGCTGGTATCCATTCAATGATTTCGAATTAGATCTAGCTCACCTTGATTCAACAGAATTTCTAAACGGTCTAATATTCATTCAAACATTAGGAGACTATATCTGGGATTCAAAAAACCCAACAAATAATCCAAATGAATTCACTTGGCAATACGATACAATTCTCGCAAATGAAAAGGGACCTTTATCTATCTACAAACCATATGTCAACATGGAAATTATAGAAGCATCTACACAACACAACTACTTATTCACTGCCTATCCAAGTTATCAACAACAAACACTCACTCATTTATCATCTGTGCAAGGATGGGTCATGCATAAAAACACCTATTATCCATCCGCAGGACATGAAGTCTTAACATTCCTACGCTCCCCTCAAGCCATAGAAATACTTACAAACACAACTAACAAAACACCTGCGATTCATTCAAATGTACTAAGAACTATAAACATCCCGCTACGCCAACGTCAACTAGCTTTAGCCCATCAACAAGCACGAACCAAGCCTTTTGTTACCACTCCAGCTAACCAAAACAAACTCCTTTGGGATGTCTTCACTGACATCGACATCACGAAAACCATAAAAGATGTCTACAGCCAAAAGCTAACTCCCCAACAAGCTCAAGAAGAAATTGTTAAACAATACCAACAATGGATAGAGGAAAATCGATGAACTGGCAAACTTTTATAGAACAACAGAAACAATTACCTTATTACATTCAATTACAAAAAACACTCCAACAGGAACAAAAAGAACACGTAATCTTTCCGCCCAAACATCAAATCTACAATGCACTTGAACATACACCGTTCGACAAAACAAAAGTGGTCATTATCGGTCAAGACCCCTATCATCAACCTAACCAAGCTATGGGACTAAGCTTTTCTGTCCAACAAGACACACCACTTCCTAAAAGTCTCATCAATATCTTCAAAGAACTTTACGATGATCTCAACATTTCTAACCAATCTGGATCATTAATAAACTGGGCCAAACAAGGAGTTTTGCTACTCAATACCACCTTAACAGTCCGCCAAGATCAACCCATGTCACACAAGGGATTAGGCTGGGAAACATTTACCACCAATGCAATTCAAACACTATGTCAAAACACAAATCAATTAGTCTTTATTCTTTGGGGAAAACATGCTCAACAATTCGAAAAAATCGCTGTACAATATGGTCACTTTGTCATAAAATCAAGTCATCCCTCTCCTTTATCAGCCTATCGCGGTTTCTTTGGATCAAAGCCTTTCTCACAAACTAACCAACTTCTTAAAAATATAAATAAACAACCAATAGACTGGAGCACAGAATAATGCAATTCAACGATATTAACCATGCCTTAGAGGTTCTAATGAATCGATATCAAATCGTCAGCGAATATAAGCTAGAAAACATTCAAAATCTAGCAGCAACACTCAACAATCCTCAAAACCAATTAAAAACTATTCACATCGGCGGCACTAACGGCAAAGGTTCCACTACAGATTACCTGCGATCAATTCTTCAAACCCAAGGCTATAAAGTAGCTACCTTCACATCACCACATCTTATTAGCCACCACGATCGATTCAGAATCAATAATCAATCCATCTCAGATGAAGACCTGCTCAGACATATTAATTTAACAACGCCTTATTGGGATGAGTACTCTTTAAGTATGTTTGAAATTGATGTTTTCATCGCCATTAACTACTTTCTTGAACAAAAAGTAGACATCGCTATTTTTGAAGTAGGTCTAGGAGGTCGCTTAGATGCCACTAACATTATTTCACCAATTGTTAGTGCCATAACCAACATCAGTTATGATCACATGAAAATATTAGGTGACACCTTAGAAGAAATCGCCCATGAAAAAGCCGGTATTATCAAAGAAGAAGGGTTAGTGATCACAGGAGAACAACGCCCACAACTCAATGAAATATTTAAAAATAAAGCTCAAAGAGAGATCACCATCACTCCAGCCATAACAGATTATCAACTAAATTCCGACAATATTACTTATCACTATCGAGATCAAGAAATTCATCTTCAAACCTTAGCTCTTTATCAAATAAAGAATTCCCAACTAGCTTTTGAAATTGCTTATCAACTCAATCAACATCAACTATTAGAAGTTAGCACTCAATCAATTATTCAAGGACTTCAAAATACTTTTTGGCAAGGACGTTTTGAGAAAATGCAAGACAATCCACCAGTCTTTATCGATGGTGCCCACAATGAAGCTGGAATTGAGGAGCTCATCAACACGCTTAAACTTTTCAAGGAACCCATTTTCATCGTTTTCAGTGCAGTAGCTGATAAAAACTATGATAAGATGATAGAGAAATTAGAAGCAATTACTCAAGATATTATTGTTACAGAATTTGATTTCAAAAGAGCAAGCACCGCAGAAAACTTAGCTCTTGGACATCATGTGAGAATAATCAAAGATTATAAAGAAGCAATTGAAACAAGCATTAAAGAAACAAAAGGAGTGGTCGTTATTACTGGCTCCCTTTACTTTATTTCAGATGTAAGACAATACCTAAAGGAGAAATAATATGGCCATCATTGCTCAAATTATTATTGTAATGTTTATGGTAGGGTTAGGAGTTTTAATTTTTAGATATACAAAATTTGAACTTAAAACACAAACCATCACGACCGTCGCAATGTTAATATTGATTGCGATTGCTTTAGGGACTCGTTATCTTACGATTTCTTTACCTTTCTTTGGTCCAGAAAGCTTCGAAATTAAATTCGACACAATACCTATCATGTTCACAGGTATCTTATTTGGTCCAGGTTGGGGATTTATTGCAGGTTTACTTACAGACTTGCTTCAACTTGTCTTTTCAGGAGTCTCATTTCCTTTCTTCGGCTTCACCCTCAATCTAGTCTTAACAGGTGTCATTTCAGGCTTTATCTTCTCACCTAAAAACAAACTTTCAGCACAAACGATGACATTCTTAACTCAGACTTTCATCTCACTTCTCAGTGTTATCGCCATCATGTTTATTACTATGAACGATACCATTCAACTTAATAACGAACCTTTTCATATCAACACACCTCTTAAAATCACTTCAAGCCTTATCATTTTTGGACTGGCACTTTTACTTATTATTTATTTATACCGCAAACAAAACAACATCGAAGATCATCAAGAACGATATTTTGTCTCACGGTTCTCTACGATAGTCGTCTTATGTGAAATTTTCATCCAGATGATACTTACCTCATTGTGGCTCTCTATCATGTTTGAAGTCCCTTGGATTATTTACATGATACCGCGAATTATAGAAGCTATTTTGATGATATTTATTTACGTCTTAATCGGTCAACTTTTGTATCGACTTATATTTAAACGATTACTTCGTCATCCCCAAGAGCAAGGATAATCTTTGCTCTTTTTTGTGGAAAGACTGTCAATTAAAGCGGTTACATTGTATAATGAATGTAGAACAGTGAATAAGGAGGAATCTTATAATGGTTAAAAATTCAATGGTCGCCATGATTCTCGCAGGAGGAAGAGGTACCAGGCTCAACGAGCTTACTGAAAAAGTAGCAAAACCAGCAGTTTCATTTGGAGGAAAGTATCGTATCATTGACTATCCTTTAAGTAATTGCGCTAACTCTGGGATCAATGTCGTCGGCGTGTTAACCCAATATGAAAGCATCTTTCTCAACTCATATGTCGCCCAAGACCAACGTTGGGGATTAGATGGAAGAGATAGCGGAATTTATGTCTTACCACCACGTGAAAAAAACGAAGGTTTTGGTCTCTACTTAGGTACCGCAGACGCAATTACTCAAAATATTGATTTTATTGATCAAATGAACCCCCAACACGTCCTTATTTTGTCAGGAGATCACATCTACAAAATGGACTATTCAAAGATGTTGGACTGTCATTTAGAAACTAAAGCGCAAGCAACTATCGCCGTCTTAGAAGTACCTATCGAAGAAGCATCCCGTTTCGGTATTATGAATGTAGATAAAAATGATGTAATTGTAGAGTTTGAAGAAAAACCAGAAAAGCCAAAATCAAACTTAGCTTCTATGGGTATCTATATTTTCGATTGGCCAATACTTCGTAAATCGTTAATAGCTGATAAAAAAGACAAAAATTCACACCATGACTTTGGAAAAGATATTATTCCAGGTTATTTGAACTCAAACAAAAAACTACAAGCCTACCGATTCAAAGGTTATTGGAAAGACGTCGGGACCATTAATTCACTTTGGGAAGCGAACATGGATTTACTTAATAGAGACTCAGGCATTGATGTTATGGATAGCAATTGGAAGATATTTACAGAAGATACAACACTTCCGCCTCATACCATTGGACCTAAGGCAAAAGTCAAAGAGTCATTGTTAAATCAAGGTTCATTTATCTATGGTGAAGTAGAAAGCTCAGTCATCTTCCAAAATGTTGTCATAGAAGAAGGAGCATCTGTCAAAGACTCAGTCATCAGCGGTAATGTTGTCATTAAAAAAGGAGCAGTTGTCAAAAATGCGATTGTCATGGAAAGCTGCATCCTCACTGAAGAAAAAACCTACGGTTCTAAATCTAAAAAGAACATTGCTCTAATTACACCAGAAGATCAGGGGGTCTCAATTAATGAATAAAATCTTAGGAATAATTGATTTTGAAAAAAACGACATAGTTCTTGAAGGAATTTCAGAATTTCGTCCCTTTTCATCCATAACATTTTTAGGAAGATATCGATTAATCGATTTCATTTTATCCAATTACAGTAACTCTGGCGTCAAAAACATACAAGTGTATGTCAAAGAAAAACCACGCTCAGTCTTTGAACATGTAGGTGTTGGTCAACAATACAATATCAACTCCAAACAAGGGAAAATGAGAATTATGTATGGTGAACAAACCTCAATCTCACCAATTTACAATACAGACATCACAGCCTTTTTAGAAAACATGCAATGGATTGAAGAAGACAGCGCAGAAACTGTCATTATTGCACCGAGTCACTTTGTTTATACACAAAACTTCAGAGATGTAATGACACGTCATCATGAAAAAGGCTCAGATATCACACTGCTTTATAAAAATACCGACGAAGCTAAAACTGAGTTTGCTCACTGTACCACACTCACATTAGATAAAGAAAAACGCGTAATATCTACCGATGTCAATCGTGGACAGGCCATGCATCGTGCCATTTCTTTAGATGCTTTTGTGATGAGTAAAGAACTCTTTATCAAATTATGCAAACAAGCTCATGAAATTAGTTCCATTTATTGGCTCAAAGATATTATTTTTGACAACATAATGGACCTAAAGGTTGATGGCTATCCAGTGAAATCTGAAGTCTATGCGATTACGACACTAGATGCCTACTATCGAGCACACATGAAATTAGTCAATCCACGTAAATCAACTTTATTCTTAGAAGATTGGCCAATTTATACCAGAACATCTGACTCTCCTCCAACAATGTACTCCAAGAGCGCAGAAGTTAATTCTTCTCTCATAGCAAACGGAGCCCTAATAGAAGGTAAAGTATACAATTCAATCATAGGACGAGGCTGCAAGATAGCCCCGAATACTGTAATCGAAAACTCAATTATTTTACCTAATACCATCATTGGTGAAGGGGTCCATGTCGACAAAGCAATCATCGACAAACATGTAAAGGTCCATCGTATCAAAGAAATCAAAGGTACAGATGAACAACTTGTTTACATCAAACGAAGAGATCTTATCTAAGAAAAGAGGCTCATATGAAAAAAGTTTTATTTGCTGCCGCAGAAGGACTACCTTATATCAAAAGTGGCGGTCTAGCTGACGTCATAGGTTCTCTAC
>JAAZEF010000093.1 GCA_012512455.1 Erysipelothrix sp. | reverse complement strand
GCTTCATTTTTAATGTAATTATCTGGATGTGTATATCCAATCAAGAAATAAATCGGATCTTCAAGCTTCTGATATAGCTCTGGAGTAAATACTTCTGTTAAGACATAGCGTCCAGCACGAATACCTTCCTTAATGAAGATGCCCTTTTCATTCGTTTCAATCTCAGCATCAATTTCAATACGAGAACCATTCAAATTAACTCGTTCGAGTTTAAATTTAGCTCCCTCTATATCACCCGGAATGTCAACCTGGTTGTTATGTTTATTTACTTCTAATCGAACAGTACGACCTTCACCGCCACCACCATAGAACCATTGTTGGGCAGAGGTCGTTTTTTCTGTATAGTGCAATTCTTTACCATCAGTACCACCCGTTAGAACAATTTTGTTCGTTACGTCATACGTTCCAATTAAATTATCATTTAAACGAGTAGAATATTTAATGGTATATTTCGAATTGATTGTTCCTGTTGCATTTCCACTTACATCAAAATTAATCTCAAAACTATGTTTGTTCTCAGCAAGATCTAAATTGAAACCAGTTGTTACTTCAGCACCAGCTGCATCGAAGAGTTTGATAGACCCATCAACATAGGTGTGATTTGTAGATAAAGCATCTTTGATCTTAGCATTATGAATCGTCAAACCTTCTGGATTGATAGTTACTTCATAATCTATGTTTTCAGTGTCATCATTTTGACTACCTGTTTTAGCAGTTAAATCATTATCTGTACCACCATAATAACGAATCCATGCATTATCTTTTGCTACGTGTTTTAAAGTTTCGTTCTTAGTTTGATTCGATAACACCACACTATTATTATAGCGGTCAAACACTGTACTATCTAATGAAGGAATTTGGAGTATTTCAGTTTGGAAAGTCACTTTATATTGATAAGGACCATTTGGTAAATTAATAGTAAATGAATCTCTTTCATCTGCCTCTTTAATATCAGTCGCAGGAAATTCAAATTCAGGATCACCTACCCGAACTACTTTGACCGAACCTGGAACTAATTTTTGATCTTCAGGAATCGTATCTACCAATTCCGCATCTACAAGATTAACAAATTTATTTGCTGAATCAGTATTCGCATAAATAGTCCAATTGATTAAAGGAGCAGCACCAGTTCTATCAATACTATTGGCTTGTTTACTAACACGTAGGGTTGGACTTGGAATGGTCTTTACATCACTGTCATTACCACCAGTGTACGTAATCGCTGCCGTGTTTTTAATCTCTTCTTGTTCCTCAGCAGCTGAAAGCGTTGTCAAGTAAGTTAATTGATACTCTTTCGCATCTAACTTTGTCTTACTAACTGTAAAGGTTCCACCTGTAGCAGAACTAATATTGAAATCACTTGTAACATCTGTACCGCCAGTAGTAATCTTGATATCACTTACTGTAGCAGTGGTTGGAGTATAGGTATCAGTCAATTCAAAATCATGAATGACATGTTTATTTCTGTTAAAGTTTACTGTCCATTTAACACTCTTTGTTCCATTAGGATTAATAATCACTTCACCTGATTTGTTAATACCAGGATGACGTTTATATACTGTTTTAGTCGCAGTTTCAGTACCACCCTGCCATGTTAGACTTACATCATTTTTCTGATCAAGATTAGTTGTATCATCTGCGGTGGTTTTAAAGAACATGGTTAACTGTTTATTGGTTGCCTTTAGAAGTGTAACGACAAAGCCTTGGTTATCTGTACCAACCACTAAAGAATAGTCTGTGCCTAGTACTAAAGTATTATCAAATTGATCCTTTATAAACAACGAGTTAGCAATGTATTTAAAGTTACCAGAAGTAAATGTTTCTGTAATGGTCGAATCTTTATTGAGTAAAACCTTACTTTGGTTTAGATCTATTCGCCACTCAATTCCTTGTTCAGTACCATCTTCAGTTGAGACATCCCATCCATTTTTATGAATACCTGCTTTTGGTCCTTCAAGAGTTGCATCAGGTAAAGGTTGAGCAGGTCCAATTCCATTTCCAGAACCATCAAGGAACACAAGTTCCGCGTGGTTGGCTAACTCTGGCTCTGCCATACCTTTCTGAGTATAGT
>JAAZEF010000092.1 GCA_012512455.1 Erysipelothrix sp. | reverse complement strand
GTTACTAAAGAGAGCCACATCAAAATGCATTCCAGCTACTCGATTCTGTTCTAAACCTTGTGATGAGACTTCCATAGAAACAGCTTCTACTTTATGTTCTAACATTTCTATAAGTATCTCCGAATTACTCACCAGGTCTGAAGTAGTATAGGCCGTTTCAGTTGAGAATGAACCATAATTTATTCCTAAAGTACCAATATAACCTGTGTTTTTAAAGTGATCTAGTAATTGTTTTATAATCCAAGAAATTGTTGTTTTGCCATTAGTTCCCGTGACCCCAATTAACCATAGTTTAGAAGAGGGATTATTATAAAATTTATTTATAATTGAAGGAAATATTTCATTAACATCATCCACTTTAATATACACAATGCCTTCTTGATACTCTTTTAGCTCTTTACTATGGACAATCGCAATCGCTCCATTAGAAATCGCTTCATTAACATATTGATGAGCATCATTAGTAAGACCACTTAAACATCCAAATAACGAATTTTTAATCTTATCCCTTGAATCTAACATAAAGCCATCGATTTCAATCGCAGGTTGATTCTCAAATAATTCACTCAATAACATTATCTGTACCCCTTTCTCAATTTCTTTTCACATTTCTTATTCTACAATTTATGTTCCATAAGATAATCAACAACATGAGTTACATCTTCATTTAGAATTAATTGTGCCAAATAATCACTATTATCTTGCATTGTAAAACTAAAGTCTTGATTAAAAAGCAAAACAGTCATCGTTTCATGTTTCACATCATAAAGAACATAATTAGACTCTAAAGAAGCTATACAATAACAGCTAGCAAAGAAAGATTGATACGGTAAATGACCATACATCCCTACCTCAACAGCAAACTTTGTAAAGTTACGATAAATATCAAAATATTGTTTTTTCTCAAAAATCGCCATATCATTAGTATAATAATGATTTAATCTCTCATCAAAAAAAGGAATAAAGATTTTTAGACCATTAAATTCAAAACTAGGAATTTTCTCGCGTATTTCTTTGCCATCAAGGTGAGCTATTAACTTTTTTTCTTGATAAAAGATATTATCCCAAATAGCGTCATTATTTATACGAATTGTTTCATAGTCTTTCTCTAAAGCTAACTTGTTTAAAAGCCCTTGCTTAATTAAATTGGCTTGATAGAAATCTAAACATGTTTTTATTTTAGGTTTAAGTTGTTTCACATAAGGATCGCTATGTAAGAGTTTAATCCTTTTTTGAGTGTCTTTGTCTTTAAATAACAAAGAAGGCTGGTATTTCTCTAACATCGATAATAATTTAATCATTTTGATTCACAGCCTTATTCAGTAATTTGATTTCATGATTTGTAAGAGCACGATATTTTCCTGATGGTAATTTATCCAAGGTTAAAGGTCCAATCGATAGTCGAGAAAGTGCTAAGACGTCATAACCTAAAAATTCCATCATTAACCTAATTTGTCGATTCTTACCCTCAAAGATTGTCATATCAAAGTGAGTCACTTTCTTTTTCTTATCTCTTCTCACATTTTCTACAATTGCCCTTTGATATCTTTCTTCCTTAGTAGTCAATCCTTTGGAAAGCCTATTAATATCATCATTAGTTAAGATACCCTCAATTTTAACATGATACATTTTAGGAAGATGATAACGAGGATGTATCATTCTATTCGCAAATTCACCATCATTCGTCAAAATGATTAAGCCAGTAGTTTCATAATCTAATCGACCAACAGGATAGATACGTTCTTTAACTTTAATTAAATCAGTCACTACTTTACGTCCCCGATCATCAGAAACAGAGGAAAGTACTTGTCGAGGTTTATTTAACATGTAGTACACTTTTTTCTCAACATCAATTAACTTTCCATTGACTTTGATCACATCCATGTCATCTACTAAATAACCCATTTCGATTACTTTTTGACCATTAACACTAACTTTACCAGCTTTAATTAACTCTTCAGCCTTACGTCGCGATGTAATTCCACTATGAGCTATTCGTTTTTGAAGTCTCTCTTTCATTGAAATAGCTCCTCTTCTTGTTCATTTGTTAAATGGTCAAGCTCAGGTAATTCCTCTAAAGAACTCATCTTAAAACCATCTAAAAATGTATCCGTCACTTGATATAAAATAGGTCTACCAGGAGCTTCTAAACGTCCTGCTTCTGAGATTAAATCCATTGCCATTAACTTACGTAACATTACTTCTGAGCCAACCCCTCTAAGTTCTTCAATTTCAATCCGTGTCACAGGTTGTTTATAGGCAATAATTGCTAAAGTTTCTAATGCTGATTGAGACAATTGTTTCACTTTATTAATATCTAAAAGTTTTTTAGCATACTCAAAAAGAATGTTTTTTGTTAAGAATTTATACTTATTTGCATAAAGAACTAATTCCAAACTTGATTCACTTTCTTTATGATAAGTTATCAATTCATTAATAATTTCTTTAACATCTTCTGTATCATATTCACTTATATCACTTAAAGTTTGAAGAGAAATACCTTCATCTCCACTTAAAAAAATTAAACCCTCAATAATTTGTCGTTTCATTATTAGCCCCCTTTAAAATAATCGAATCATTACTAGAAACACTAAAATGAAGTTCTCCCATACGAATCATGTCTAAGACCGCAAGAAAAGTAACAATCTGTAGTTCTAGTGAGTATGTATCTCTCATAATTTCAACAATGTTAAAAGAATCATGGTTGTTCTTTAGAAAGAAACGAATTTGATCAATACGCTCATCTACAGATAATTCATGTTTAGTAATAGCGATTTCTAAAGATTGATTCAACTGTTGTTGTCGTATCATGATTTTACTCATAGCCTTAATTAAATCATAAATATCGTTTTTAATTGAAAGTTGTTGATCTTCTTTATCTTCTAAGTAATGATACGACGCAGGTATATCCATTTGAGATTGTCTTTCTAGAAAACGATCACTAAGGGCTACTGATACATCTTTAATCTGTTGATACTCTAAGAGTCTTCTCACAAGATTTTGAGCATCTTCATCTGGATCATCTGCCTCCAAATCTGAAGTATCACGTGGCAATAGTTTCTTAGACTTAAACTCTATAAGACCAGCCAATTCAGACAAATACTCCGCAGCAATATCTAACTCGTTTTCCTGCATCAAATGAATAAAATCAATGTATTGTTCCGTCAACTCAGCAATATCTAAATTAAAAAGATCTAGCTTTTTTTCACGAATTAAATACAACATCAAATCTAAAGGTCCCTCAAAGGCATCGATGGTTATCTTGAATGTCATTTAATCAATCGTCTCTAATATCATTTCAATTTTGTCTACTGGTGTATCTGAATAAATAAAACAATCGTATGCTTCATCAATTCGCTCTTGTGAAAGAATTTCATCATCATAATAGATAGTAATTAAATCATCATCGATATTAAGTTTTTCACCAACTCTAGTATGTAAGATAAGACCAACCCCATGATTAATTTCATCGGTTACTTTTTGTCTACCGCCCCCTAAATGCATAGACAACTTACCAAGTTCCATCGCTAAGACATCTTTTATCCAACCTGCTTGTTTAGATTTAAGTGTCAGTTGATTTTTAGAATGAGGAAGTAACTTTGTATTTTTAATTTGTTCAATATTACCACCTTGAGCAGCAATCCATTGTATCAGCTTCTCAAAAGCTTTCCCACTACGTAAAGTCTCTAAGGCAAGTCTTTTTCCTTCTTCATAGTTATCGACAACGTGTGCTTGTGTCAACATGATAGACGCGGTACTAAGACATAGTTCTTCAAAGTCCTTAGGTCCTTTATTCTGTAAAGTATCAATTGCTTCAATGACCTCTAAGGAGTTTCCTATCGCATTACCTAATGGCTGATTCATATTAGACAACACTGCACGGACATCGCGATTAAGATGTTGACCAATACCAATCATCGTTGAAGCTAATTCACGTCCAGACTCAATATCCTTCATAAAGGCACCTTCGCCAATTTTAACATCCAAAAGAATCGAATCGCTACCTGAAGCTAGTTTCTTCGACATAATTGATGATGCGATAAGGGCAATACTATCTACGGTCGCTGTCACATCTCTAAGGCTATATAAAATCTTATCTGCCTTCACCAGATTATCTGATTGACCAATAATGGCACAACCTACTTGATTGACAACATCAATAAATTGTTGTTGATTTAAATAGACATTAAAACCTTCGATAGACTCTAGTTTATCTAAAGTTCCACCAGTATGACTTAGGCCTCTACCCGACATTTTCGCCACAGTTCCTCCTGCGGCCGCCACTAAGGGACCTAAAACAATGGATGTCTTATCACCAACTCCACCTGTAGAGTGTTTATCAACCTTAATACCTTCTATGGCAGTTAAGTCTACTATATCTCCTGAATACATCATAGCTTCTGTTAAGTCGCCAATTTCTTCCTTAGACATCCCATTTAAAGTAATGGCCATCAATAAGGATGAACTTTGATATTCTGGGATACTTTCATCCATAATTCCATTAATCCAAAACTGAATTTCTTCTTTAGTAAGGGTTAAATTATCTCTCTTTTTAGCAATAATATCTACAATATTCATGACTTACCTCCTGTAGGTGACCACTTCAAAGTCAACCATTTTTTTCCTATTTACTATTTTAAATGACTCAAAAACAAACGATGGAAAATAAGTATCTATATCACCTTCATAGTCCACAAAACTAACAATCATTTCTGTGACATAAGGAAGAGCACTTTTATAAATGCTGCCTCCCCCTGCGATAAAATAAAGAGAATTAGAATGTTGGTGTTTTTTACAAAACCCCTCAAAGTCATTAATTATGGTGATTGGTTGGCCGGATTTTAAACTAATTTTTTCTTGTTTTGTTACACAAAATATATCTCTTTGTTCTAATATCTTTGGCATATTCTCCAGAGTTTTTCTACCCATCACTACTTTTTGATTTAAGGTAGTCTTTTTAAAATGCTTTAAATCATTTGAATGATGCCAGGGCAAAGTACCATCTAAACCAATTCCACCTTCTTGATTCATTGCGACAATTAAAGTCAACATTAGACAGCAACTTCTCCTTTGATGGTTGGATGGGATTGATAATTCACAATTTCAATATCTTCAAAACGATAATCCTCTATATTGTCATAAGTGTTCAATAGCTTTAATTGTGGAAGTGGATAAGGATTTCTTGTCAGTTGTAAATTGATTTGTTCAAAGTGATTATTATAAATATGAGCATCACCTAAGGTATGAACAAAATCTCCAACTTCTAAATTCCAAACATCCGCAATTAGATGGGTCAATAAAGCATATGATGCGATATTGAAAGGAACACCTAAGAAAATGTCAGCTGAACGTTGGTATAATTGACAACTTAGCTTCTTATCTTCTGATACATAAAACTGCATAAACATATGACATGGTGGTAAAGCCATTTGATCTATTTCAGCAGGATTCCATGCGGAAAGAATGAG
>JAAZEF010000091.1 GCA_012512455.1 Erysipelothrix sp. | reverse complement strand
TATTATTAAGACCCAAACCGGAATGTTCCTTGACTTTGGTTGATACCATTTGTCCATCAACAAACAGCGGTCGCTCAAGGATAGGATTAGATACCAGCATCTTAAGATGGGTCTCATTCTCACTTAACACAACCTTGATAACTCTCTTATCTATATCCAAAAATTGAAGCCTCTTTTGGATGAGTTTAAGTCTGAACTAGAACAGGCTTCCTATAAATTACTGCCTAAGAGTAAGTTAGGTGAAGCAGCCAAGCATAATCTCACTCAATTTGTGAGTTTTGAGCAAGTGCTATTAGATGGGCGCTTAGAATTAACCAACAATCGAGTGGGAAGTGAAATCAAATCCTTCATCATCGGAAGAAAGAACTGGTTATTCATGAATACAACCTTTAAATACGCCTTTAATCCGACATTTCCCCTTTGTGGTATGTGGAAACTTTAGACGTTATAACCTTAAGCCAGACTAATGCAAAACATTCACAAATCGTTGACAAGCCTTTGCTCATTTGTTATTGTAAATATATAAGTTTAACATTGAGAACACTTTCATAGTATTATGTCGTTATATTTATAATCATATTGTTATCGGCACATTTAAAAGGAGGAGAATATGAGATGAATACTGTTGATTGTTATAGTGTCGCTTTTGTTGTTGACACTAGCCCCGGCTTCCGGACAGATTCATGCTGAAGAGATTTCAGAAGGTCACGAATTAATACAAATGCTAGGTGAATCGTCGACTACTTTCTCTAACTACAAAATAGTAGAGGAAACCGAGAATCTTTTAGAATTTACGATGGCAGATCAGGAAGGAAATACGTATTTCGCATTTGTTGAAGGTGATACAGCTTACATAACTAACAGTCAAAATCAAGAATTGGGCAGGATCAGTCTGGTTGAAAGTGGAGAATCTCAACATGATTTTATTCAAGAACCACTTGGTATCGAAATGTTGTCCAGTCAGTGGAATCCATATTACTATTATGGTAATCGAACAGCAAAAATGACAGTTTCCGCAACCTTAGTCTATGAAGTAGCGATAACTGTTTTGCTTGCATTACTAGCTTCGGTGATTGCTAATTGGGTTGGTGCAACTATCTCAATCGCATCAACCATTGCGGTCGCAATACATAATGCTACCGCTAAAGAAGTCCTGATTTCAAGATACGTGTCAGAATGGAAGGGATGCCCTCAGTATGTTAGGGAGTATTTTCAGTTTCATAGTCTTACTATGACTCGTTGGTTTGGTACACAACATAGAGGTCCGCGTATGACTAGACCTGTAGATTTCACAAGTCCTCCAGCGTGTCGTCAGATTTAAGCAGAATCCGTGTATAGAATTAACGATTAGAAAGTAAAGGAGACATTTAATGGGAAGAGTATCCTTCTATTTTAATATTTTATTTCACGCGAAATTTGATTTCATAAAAAGAAGAGCAACTATTCGTTATAAAAAAGATGGTGAACTGGTCGAAATAGATAGGGAGTCAAAGTTAGGGAAGTATTTGAAGTTAATCGTGTTAACAATACCAGGAGGTATTTTTGGAGTTTACTTGATTCTAAAAATTATTGTTGGATTATTTTTCAGTGAGTGGTATTGGCAAGTTTATACCATTAGCATTCCCATTCTTCTCTTAATTCTACTCTTATGGATGATACTTTCATGCTTTGTTTTCTTACCTAAAGATATTCAAAACGACTTACAGATCGAAGAAGCTGAGCACGTTTGAAATTAACTTCATTCGGAACTCTCTGATGAGTGAATTTTCTATAATAAGTGTAAGGGAAACTGGCGAAAATATCGATAACCCTTCATCAATGATGATAACTTCGATAAGAAAGTCGCTAGTGTCCTAGAATATCTTTCTATTCTAAACAATCAACAAACCAAAAACACTAAGTTAACCTATAACCTAGTGTCTTCTTTTTCTATCAAGATTATTAGATCAAAGCGATTATCACTCACTGAAATCTCAAGGATGCCTCCAATCTTCTTCAACGCACTCTTCATATTATTAAGACCCAAACCGGAATGTTCCTTGACTTTGGTTGATACCATTTGTCCATCAACAAACAGCGGTCGCTCAAGGATAGGATTAGATACCAGCATTTTAAGATGGGTCT
>JAAZEF010000090.1 GCA_012512455.1 Erysipelothrix sp. | reverse complement strand
GCCAGTACACCTGACCCATAGAAATAGACATCATCTATCGCAAACAAACGATGTTTTTGTCCATACTTGAAATCAAGAACACAATTACAATCATTTCTTTTAGCCTGAAATGCTAGTTCGCTTTTAACATCATCTAGATTTTTAAGATGAGCACTAAAGCTACCAGTTAATGAAGTTTGAACAGAATTTAAGCGAGTTGCTGATTCAAGATTTCCTTCAACAAACAGTATCCCATCATACATTGATTTGTAAGCCATCTTAGATTTCTCTTTCTAATATAATAATGACTTCACTACGTGCACCAGTAATACTTGGAATATCAGCAGAGGCAGCGGTAACGACGCGCCATCCCTGTGATGCGTACGCATTAAGAGCCGCTTCAATTTTCTCTGGATCAAATTTACCACTCCAGACTTTGTCCTTTTGAGTCAGTACTTTGTATTCAACCATTTTATAGTCCTCATTTCTGTTACATAAATTATATCACTAATCGATAGTTAGGTGATGTTTTCCTGAGGCATAAATACTAATTAATCCACCAACTAAACCAATAGCAGCAGAACGAATAAACCATGGCATTAGATCATGACGAGCAAAAACTGCTAAGTCTTGATTACCTAATACTACAGAAATAAGTAATGTCAAAAATACAATACCACTACCACCTAAGGCCACAATGATGCCGACACTAAATAGTGTTCTTCCAAATTTTTCAATCTTTTTTCTCATAATATACTCCTAAATAAACAAGACGGGCAAGATTCCCATTAGAATTAATATAGCGGTTATTAAATGAGCAAACACCCAACTCAATGCTGATATTGAAGTCTCCTTCATTCCCGATTGAGCAATTCCCATCGCGGTATACATCGCTAAGGCTAAAGGTGGTGTCATACCTTCTAGTGCACCAGTTATTGCTGGTAAAATCGCTGCAGCAAGCAATGGATGAACCCCTGCTGCGATAAGTCCTGTAATTAAGGCTCCACCAAAGATCGCAATCTGTGAAGAACCTGGAATAAACATCCCCAAGAAGGTTGTAAAGAGTGGGAAGATAATCGCAACTTGCCATCCTGATAAGTTAAAGGAACTAAACCAAATTCCAATATTGGTACCAATATTTACATCATTGAAGAGTCCCGATAACGCATACGCAAAGTAAACTGTGGCTGCGACAGGAACTATCGTCTGGACTCCTCCCCTAAAGAATTTAACTAAATTATTTAAACCAATACCACCTTCACTGTCATGTCGACAAATATAAAGTGTATAGATAGCACTAATTCCGGGTGTAAATAAGATGACAGAGTTTGATAAAGCATTAGCTCCCTCTACTCCTAATCGATTGGTAAAGAAAGTATCTTTTAATAAGAAGTCTAGCACAAATGGCATCAAGATAATAACTGGTATTAACAATGCTTGCCATCCTTTTTTCACAGTATCTTTGATACTTGGAATTTCATCTTTAGGGATGGGTTGTACTTTGTAGTAGCGAATAAATCCATATAAAGTAATGGTTCTTTGTAGGATGAACCAAATCCCTACACCCCATACTGCTAGCCAAAAACTTGAGAATTGATATTGTCCTGGCATTAAGGCATCTAGTGCTCCATAGGCTAATAAAATTGTTCCACTAGGTGGTATCACAGGCCCTAAGGAAGAGGCAGCCATTTCTGTTGTGGCTGCCAAGGCTCTTGGGAAACCACTTTTAATCATGGCCGGAATGGTAAAGACACCATCTGCTGCGACATTACCAGGACCAGATCCTGATAAGGAAGCCATAAAGGTACTGGATATTAAAGAAACCCAACCGGCTCCTCCTCTAAAGCGTCCAACTAGTGCGACAATAAAGTCTAAGACATAATCTACTGCTGGTGTGGCTGAAAAGATATAGGCCAAGGATAGAAAGGCCACAATCGCATAAAATAAACTATTAGTTGATGGTTCTATTAAATAGGTCAACAAATTATCTTGTTGTTTCAAAACAAAGACCATCACCAGAAAGCCGATAAACATGGCTTCATAGATTGGCCTTTTTAGAAACATAAAGAATACGACAATAATAACTAATAATAAGACTAAATACAGTAATTCGACTGGAATCCCCATAAACTCTCCCCTCATATTTATGTTTAATATTCCCTATTCTAACATATAGGTCTTCTTATTTCTATTATGCGAAGTAACCTAAGAGTAAACAGGATACTAAAACCCATAGAACACTAAAAAGAGAACCTAGTAAATAATACTCCGCAAACATCTGATCTTTTGATATCTTATCGAAACGAGCAATAGATTTGGCGGTTAAGATGAGTCCCATAGAAGCATATTGTTGCAGGATAACAAAGATCAACATAATAATTCTTTCGATGGTTCCAATCAGTGCTCCTGCTCCTTCAATCGATTCACTCTCCTCCATTTTCGCATACTTCTTAAAGTACACTTTAAAGGTCACATTGGCGGGTTTACTCATGAGTAACAATAAAGCAATCCAGCGATTAATCTCAAAAGTATTACTTATAAAATCACTATTCCAAGATAAGACACACAACAATAATAAATGTAGTATTTGATCAATTCCATAACTAATTCTTTCTTCTAAATAATCACTAACCCAATATTTCATTAAATCAATGAGACCATGACCTATCACGACTCCTATTAAAACTATCCAGTTAAACCTAAAGAATAACCATAGAAGAAGATAGACAATGAATACAATGAAGATGTGAACACTTAGTCCACTAAGATTCTTAATTTTGTTCTTGGCAAGTTGTTCAGTCTGTAAGGTGTAGTCTGAGAGTAAGTGACCAATGAGTAACACAATAAATAATTCGTTCATAATAATATTTCCTTTAGATATTGATCGATATGAAGACGTGAGCGAAGATAAACTTTAATCTGTCCTGCCTTTAGTCTTTTGTATAAACTTACATCTGAGATATTCATTTTGTGAGCGACACTCTTTTGATCAAAAGTATCCGAGTAAATACCTTCTTTAATTATAAAGTGTAGTGTTTCTTTTTGAATGTTAGTCATTGAATACTTGATATGATCACTTAGGGCTAAGATATCGTTGATTAAACGAAATTCTTTTTTTTCAGATATTAGATAGTTGTGACTCATTCCATAGTCATGATTGTCATGAATATATTCTAGAGCTTCTCTGGCATGCCAAAAAGCTGGACCATCTGCCCCTATACTTAGTGAGGGATTAATCTCTGTCACAATATCTCCAATTCCTATTCCATAGCGTACATTAAGATGACTGATTTGACTCTCTAATGTGTCCAAAATAAAACAGACAGGTGCTCATACTTTTAATAGACCTTGAAACTCATCTCCTAAAGTAAGTGTCAATTGTGAAACAATATCATCTTTAAATTGAATGTTAATGGAATCCAATGCACTTTGTAATTGTTCTTGGATTTGTTGGCGATTATCTAATTGTTTGGAGTCAATTAAATCTCCGATGATGGCAATTAACATAGTATCACTATCCTTTATTTGGTTTATTTTCATAAATATCCTTGTTTAAGGATATTATAATAGATAATAAAAAACCGGTCAAGCCGGTCTCATTTTTATTTTGGTCGGTGTAACAGGATTCGAACCTGCGATTTCTTGCACCCCATGCAAGCGGATTAGCCAAGCTTTCCCATACACCGGTGTCTTATAGTCTATCATGTTTTATCTCAAAAAGCACACCCTTTCGGGCATGCTTTGATTACTCTTTGTCAGTCATATCGTCGACGATATCATTAGCTTTATCTAAGACATTATCTTTGACATCTTCAACGACTTCGCGGGCTTTACCAACACCTTGTTGGATCTTGCCTTTTATTTCAAGTTCTTCATTGCCAGTAAGCTTACCAGTTTCTTCTTTTACCTTACCAACAACTTTGTCTTTCATTTCTTTAATCTTATTGTCACTCATAACTATAAGCTCCTTTCATTAATTATATTTTACCTTTATTATTTTCATTAACACAAGTCATTTAATCTTTATCTCTAATCTCAATATCTAATCTAAAAGATTGACTACCATAATTAGAGAGTTGAATCAGTTTGTTCAAAAGTAACAATAACCAACTAAATGCGACCACAAAGGCTATGATTTCAAATGCTGTTAATGATAAGTAATACACCACTTTAAACAATAGAGTAACTACTACTAATACAATGGCCATGCCATAAGTCAGCTTTGTAAACTCCTTATCACTAGTAGGTAACAACCACTGAACACCTATCATTAAAATAAGAACCCAAAATACTAATCCCTGAGCAAAGAAGTTATGGAGTTCACGTGAGATGACACTATCGTTTACTGGAAAGACTCCCACTCCTCCAAGAAAGAGAGCTAACATCAATAAAAGAAACTTCATAAAGCGTAGTTGATTAGATCTTGGTTGAACCTTAAAAATTGCTTCAAATAGAAAATCTATTAACGCTATCATTATTAAAGAGGCCAAAACTAAAGTTAAATTAAAGCGCCAACTCGACACCGCAAAACTTGATCCTAAATAGCTAAGATTAGAGAGCCACCACTGTTGTTCACTATTAGTCAACATCGCTATACCTACTCCACCTATCGCGATCACCATCAACAAATTAATAAGAATACTGGGAGTAATCTTGAGTGCCATACTGATCATGACATAACTTATGACTCCAATCACTACAAAGAAAAGAAGACTGGAAGTGATAAGATCGAAAGTGACCCCTAAGAAGAGCTGTTCTAACAATCTAAAAGAGGCTAATAACACCACCACCATAATAAGACCTATCGATATTAAAATACTGGGAAAGTTTCGCCAATAAATATCCTGAGTATGCGACATAACCTTACCTGTTTTACCCAACACAAAGAAAGTTGAGAATAAGACAAACGTTAGAATAATTCCTATCGTAATAATGTAACTTGCGACTGAATTATCTCCTGATAATGGCATATTTTTCCTATTAAAGTTCATCACCATAAAAACAAGTGTGCTTAATATTGTAGGTAAAAGCACCCAACTCATCTTGATGATTGATTCGTTTTCAACACGTGGTAAGGGTACTTTCAATTGATTCTTTTCTATAGTGACCATTTTTTCATAGTGACCTGCTTCTTCTATTACATCCACTAAATGTTCTGGTACCTCGATAATGATTTTCTTCTTCATAATGACACCTCTTATCACTATTAATTTTAATGGATAGTAACAACTAATTACAATCTATCCAATTAACTTTTCGTTAAGTTCTCTCAATACTTCCAAATCCCATTTAACTACCTTACGATCAAAGGTCACAAGACCATTGATTTCATCCTCAACATCACTAAGCTGAGTATAGATACAACCACTTAAGATATTTCTATAGACAAAGATTTCTTCTTCATAAAGCTTAATGACTGCATTGTGATAATCTTCGATTTTTTTATACTTACGATAACCAAACTCTTTCTTAGGTCGATGTCCATCTACACCATAAGAGTAACCACCAAATTCTGATAACAATAAAGCCCGATGGTCATGTGATAGACGGATTGGTTTGTAGTAAACATGAGGACTCTTAAAGTCTCCTCCACCTTGGTCATGCCATCCACTGACATGATCTATCAAACGAGTTGAATCCTGTTCTCTGGCCATTTCTGTTAATTGTAGGGTATCGAATTGTCCCCACCCTTCATTAGAGATGACCCAAGTCACTACACTACAAAAGAATTTAAGATGATTGATTACACCCTTTTGATGTTTAATAGATTGTTCTCTACTCTCTTGTTTCTTTTGACCAAAAATCTTGTAGTTATGATCCTTTAAGTGAATATTAATAAAGGGTAAGACTTGAATAAACAGTGGATTGTAATTGTTACCACCATTGACCATGTCTTGATGAACATATAAACCCAAGCGATCACAATGAAAATACCAACGTATAAATTCTACTTTGATATGTTTTCTTGCCATATTAAAGCCCATATCTTTTAACATCAAAATATCATCTATGAGCATTTGGTCACTATCTGGTGTATACAATCCTTTTTGATAATATCCTTGGTCTAGTACCCCACTTTGAAATATTTCCTCATCATTTATGAACACTTTTCTAACATCATGTTCATTCACTTTTGTCTCTATGGTTCGACAACCAACATAACTTCTTACGACATCATCCTGACAAATAATCTCAATTGGATATAGCCATGGACTATTGGCACTCCATAAATATGGATTTTCTAGTTCAATAACTACCTCTTGTCCCTTAATTTGAGACAAGAGCGGATAGTCTCTTAGTGTAAAATCAACATCCTCTTTACCTCTTAAAGTGGGTTCAAAGATTTTAATCGTGACATCTTCATGATTAGCTTCTACCTTAAGATGTAGCTTATTATCTTGATATTCATAATTAAATGATTGAACATAATATGTTGGACAACTCTCAATCCATACGGGTTGCCAGAGTCCACTTTGTGGGGTATACCATATACCACCACGCTTCAATTTCTGTTTACCCCATGGATAAATTCCTTGATCACTTTCATCTATGATGGATAATACTAAATTGTTCTCTTCTTCTAAGTAATCACTAATTTCAAAACTAAATGGTAAGTAACCATCTTCATGATAGCCAAGATAATGATCATTGAGCCACACATGACAGCGTTGGTCTACCGCCCCAAAGTGTAGAAAAGTATTTGATTGTACATCAATATTCATATCGAAAGTTAAAGTCATCAACAGACTTTGATGTGGTAATAATTGTCTATTGACTCCTGAATGAATCGTCTCAATAGAATATGGCACATTGACTTGACCATCCATCCTTTGAATTTCTTGTTTAACTTTGGAATAATCATCATCTAAGTGTTCATCGACTATTTTATAATTCCATTGTCCATTAAGAGAAAACCAACTGTCTTCCTTTCTTCTTAAATGGGGTCTAGGATATTCTTTAAGACTCATGTGAGACTCCTTTCTTTAGGTAGCGATAAGGTATTAATATTAATAACAAGACAACTGCTGAAACAATAAAAATATGAGCAGTAGGCACTTGTTTAATAACCCCTAATTCCTCATAGGTTACCTTTGAACTTGAGATAACAAGCGAACCTAGGAAGGGACCAAAGATCATGGGTAACATAACCCCAAAGATCATTCTTACCCCTTGAAATCTACCGGCCATTGACTCTGGAGTATAATCTCGAATAAGACCATTACTAATGGCTGTGAGTAACATATTACCTGTCATCATCACCGTTCCAAACACCATTAATAACAATGGACTCTGTGAAAAATACATACCTACTAAACCAAGAAACCCAATAATTAATCCCATAGGCAAGAGTGTTAGTTTACCAACTTTATCTATCAAAGAACCCATAAGTACTGAGATGATAGAAGCAACAATGAGAACGACACCTAAGATAAGCGCATAGTCATTAATGTTTAAGCCTCTTTGAATGTAGATGATGAGATAGGGCATCCAAATTTGTGTGGAAAAACCTAACACAAATAGTAATAGAAATGACAAATAAAGTTTCTTATTATTTTGAATGGTCTCTTTCTTAAAACCATATTGAATTGTATCTTTTAAACTAAGTTGTGAACTGGTCACAGAATCTTCCTTAATAAATAAGAGTGCCAACAAGCCACTGATAAAGACAAAGATTCCAATGATACTAAAGAATAATGACCATTGACCACTTTGAGTTAAAGGATCTAATAGACCAAATAACACTAACATAGCCATGAGAGGTAAGATGGCTAGTACTGTTTCTATTCGACCTCTCTCTTGAGGTTGTGTGATATCTGTTATCCAAGCATTAAATGCCGCATCATTTGATGTTGAGCCAAGAAAAGTCATCACACAGTCCCATAGGATGAGTAAGAAAATACTTAGTCCACCAACAGAGACTACGGGAAACCATCGTCCTAAAAAGTCTGGGTGTATCAAAGAAAATCCTAGGACAGAGACTCCCCAAATGAGATATCCGACCACAATGAATGGTTTTCTCTTACCTAACTTATCACTTATGGATCCCATGACTAAGGTCGTGATGGTGGCAGTGATGGCACTGAGGGCGACCATCCAGGCGATATGAGTTGGTGTTCCTCCTAATTCATTGTACATGTACACATTGAGGTACATATTTTCTAACATCCAGGCTAATTGTCCAGAGAAGCCTATTAATACAATAATAAACCACTGTTTTTTCTTCATTATCATTTGCCTCTTTCTTTCAGTTGATACGCTCTAATAATACTTTCTCCACAATTCTCGACTAAACTCTGTACTTGAGTCATAGCCTCTTGAAGACTTTGTATTCCATTGATAATGGATAATATTAAATCAAAACCGACATCATAGAATTTAGAAAGATCATTAGGGATACTTCCCGCAATAACTATCACAGGAACATGAGCATGTTGAGCATATTTTAAGATACCAGTGATGGCTTTTCCACCTAAGGATTGAGAATCTAAGTGACCCTCTCCTGTTATGATTAAATCAGCGTTCTCAATAATCTTTTCAAATTCAATGAGTTTTAGAATTTCATCGACACCACTAGTAAGTTGACCATTAAATAATGCTTGGAGAATAAAGCCTACCCCTCCAGCAGCTCCAGTTCCTTCTTTATTCATTAATTCCTCGTTGATAAGTTTACCAAATGAATAAAGTGCTTTATCAAAGCGTTCAATGTCAATCTTTGATAGTCCTTTTTGTGGACCAAATACTTGACTCGCACCATTTAAGCCACAAAGGGGATTAGTTACATCAGATAAAATGGTAATTGAAACATCTTTTATTCTCTTATCTATGTCAGTATAATCAAATCGATGAACTTCTAAAATAGAAGATCCACTAATGGGTAATTCAATGTTATTTTCATCAAAAAACTTTATACCCAATGCTTGAGCAAGTCCCATTCCACCATCGTTAGTGGCACTACCACCAATACCGATGATGATTTTCTTTGCTCCTAGGTCTAAGCAATGTTTGATGAGTTGTCCTGTCCCATAGGATGTACTTTTATAAGGATCTAATTCATGGTCTTCTAATAAAGTAATACCAGATGCTTGGGCCATCTCGATGATGAAAGTATCTTCTTCAAGTTGACCAATTTGAGCTTGAATAACTCTTTGTAAAGGATCTAAGACTGAGACATTAATTGTTTTTATGTTATGAATTAATTGGATAGTTTCTAGTGTCCCTTCACCTCCATCGGCAATTGGGACCTTTACTATTTCACAATCTTCCTCTTTAATGACCCTTCTTATTCCACTCTCTAAATAGGTTGCTATTTCAAGCGAAGTGGCTGATCCCTTAAAGGAATCACTCGCAATTACGATTTTCATCACTTGGTGACAACATTTATTGGTTGTCCATTTAGATAAGATACAACGTTGTCAACTACTTGTCCTAGGAGTCGTCTTCTTGTTTCTGTGGGTGCCCAGGCAATATGTGGTGTAATAAAACAATTATCTAGAGCTAATAGCGGATGATCACTTTGGATAGGTTCTTGTGTAGTGACATCTAGTGCGGCAGCGTAAATCCATTGGTTGGATAGCGCCTCTACTAATACTTCTTCATCGATTAAGGGACCACGTGAAGTGTTAATTAAAATAGCCTCTTTTTTCATTAACTTCAATCTATCTTCATTAATTATTTGATGTGTTTGTTTTGTCAGTGGAACATGAAGACTGATGACATCAGAATTCTGTAGTAAATACTCTAAGGATACTTGAGGATAATCATCTTTAATTTGACTACGATTATAAACAATCACATCCATTCCTAAGGATTCAAATACTTTCGTAACAGCTTGACCTATTTTTCCATAGCCAATGATACCGGCTGTTTTACCATAAAGTTCGATAAGTGGGGATGACCAAAAAGTAAAATCAGGACCTTGTGACCACACTTTTTGTTTGACCAATTGATTATGTAGTCCTACTTGGTTGGTTACTTCGAGTAAGAGTGCTAAAACATGTTGGGCGACTGCCTGAGTGCTATAAGTAGGTACATTAGTTACGATGATGCCTCTTTTTTGACACTCTTCAATATCGACCACATTATATCCCGTGGCTAATACACCAATATACTTAACATTATCACAACTTTCTATTACCTCTTTGTCAATGACTGTTTTATTAGTGAAAACTATTGAGGCATCAGAAATCCTTGAGATGACCTCGTGAGGTTGTGTTCTATCATAAACGACAAGTTCTAGGTGTGCTTGTAAATCTTTCCAATCTAAATCTCCTGGATTTAGAGTATATCCATCTAATACGACTGCTTTCATGGAAGTCCTCCTTTAATTTAATTATACACTAAAAAAAGTCAACAATAGTCAACTTTTTAAGGTGTATATAGAATCATGACCCAATAATGATAGCCATCCACGATATGGACCGCGGCTGTCATTTGGGTGTAGCTAGGATTTAAGATATTAGACTTATGACCTGGTGAGTTCATCCATCCGGTCATGACTGCACTTGGAGTTCTGTGTCCTTTGGCGATATTTTCACCAAAGAGAGAGAATCTCACATTGAAGGCAGTATTGGCAGCTTGGCCATTAGGTCTTGTGTGTGACCAAGTACCTACTATTTCTTGTGCCCTAATGTTCGCACCAGCATCCAAAGCAGGTTGATAAGTCAGAGCATTAAGTCCTGCTTGTTGTCGATATTGATTGGTTAAAGCTATGACTTCTTGAGCCCAATTACTGGGTGGTGGTGTAACGACTGCTACTTTGGTACCGACTTTAACCACTTGAGTAATTGGTTCTTTTATTACTCGATTACTTTTTGTTACTCTAGATGTTTCTTTACCATCAGTGTAAGTAATCACTTCTATAATTTCACGGAGACCTTCGGTTCCTTGTTGAGATATAATTCGTTTACCTTGTTCTAATGTAGCGTCATTTTCTTCGACACTACTATAAGGTATGGCTTGGGAGATGATTCTTTCTTCTGTGGTGATAATAGGTTTCACTTCTATTGGCTCTGGTTTCACAGGATCTGATACGACAGGATCTGACATAACAGGTTCTGGTTCTTCAGGCTCTTCCACAGGAGGTTGTTCTACTACTTCATCTATAATAGGGAGTTCTTCGATAGTTCTTACTTTAGGCAATTGTTTCTCAGAGCGGGTATTTAATGCGACCTCGCGCTGACTTGGATTAAGTGTACGCTGTGTACCACAACCACATAGCACCAATAATAGTAATGAAAGAAGAATTCCTAATCTCAGTTTTTTCATCTATCTCTTCCTTTTGTAAAACGAGATTATAATATCATACTTTCATTAAGATTTGGTTAATAGAAACAAAACCCTCCTAATTAAATGATGAAACACTTACAAGAGGGTTTAAATTATTAATTATTTTTATTGAATCACATTTCTATTCTTCTTGTTTTGATACTCTACAAAGGTCTTAGTAGGTAGCTTTCTGCGTTTTTTCAACATTTCAGACCACATTGTCTCTGCTTCATTGATTGTAACTAGTGAAGCTTCAACAAGTTGAACCATTATTTCACCAGTGGTTAAATATGGTAAGGAGTACTCCTTAATGTAAAACGTAATATCACGTAAATTATTACTTGCCAAAATCCCACCTCGATGTTTCGCTAAAGTTATCGCTGCGGCTTCACCTCTACCAATTCTTGGTAACCGTTTAATTGTTCCTGAAATTAATTTGGTATAAGTTTCATATTCTTCAGTTCCAGAATCTATATCGATTATCTCAATCGTATTTAAACTAACCATCTTATCGACACGCAACTTAAGATGATTCACTTTCGATAATTCAATATAGACACTACGCGGAATTTGGAGACAATTCGGGTACAACTGGTTTAATAAGTGCTCTTTTTTAATCCACAAAAATGAAGATAAACAGTCATTGTCAAAAAATATTATTTTAATCATAAAGTTCTTCCTCAATGTCGCCAAAGACTAAATCTTCTCTGAAAGCATCAAGTAAGTATTCTTCATATTTACCCTGTGAAATCACCCCCTTCTTACTTAAATCAACCGTCCTCGTAATATAAGCACCCAAAGTTTGCTTGTTATTTCTTAAAGATGATGGCTTATATAAACTATCATCAAAACCTAGCAATCTCGCATTAGAAATAACATTATTTCTAAACTTGTCTGCTTCTCTTTTTGTTAGGTATTCATCAACTACCAATCTTGATAACATAGCTTGACGACTCACTTTAAAAAACTGTTCCAACTCAATAATGTCACGCAATATTAGAGAATTTTCTTGGTTATTTGTGACGTGATTAACCTTTTTATTAAGTGTTATATCCGGGATTAGTAGATGAGAAGCAAATAGATCAGCTTCCCTTTCTGTATTGTAATTTTGATAAAAAACACTTACTTCATTAATTGTAGCTGAGTCACCACCACTATCATCGAAACAATAATGATAGAGTTCATGAGCTAATGAAAAGTTTTGTCTTCCCAAAGTCGATCTTGAGTTTATCGCAATCAGATTGGCTGATTTAACACACATCCCACTAATTTGATCAGTGAAAGGATAAAATATGACTGTCAATTTTGAATTTGGTGCTAATAACGAAGTAATATCTATTGGTGATTCTGAATCTGTTCCTAACTTTAATCTAAGCTGAGAAGCTAATCTTTGTAACTCAATACGACTACGCACTTAAATCACCTTCAATCTCATCCATTTCTTTTAGATTAAGTGCAATTTTGTTTATAATAGCAATTTGTTCCAACGACTCACTCGTTAAGTCGCTCTTTCTAAACGATAGTTTAAGACAATTATCCAACTTGTTTTCTTCCAAATCTCTTAGGGTACAGCCAAACAAAGTACACGCCTTTTCTAATGCGCTAACTTCCAAAGGACGCTCACCTTTTTCAAATTTACTAATACTGCTTTGATCTAATTCTAAAAATGATGCCAATTGTGCCTGGGTGATTCCCACTTTCTTTCTTATGATTCTAAAATTATTTTTTAAATTGTCATGCATGCTACTTCCTCCTTTAGTTCCTAATATCATTATAAACTAGATTGTCATAATTTTAAAGAAATATAGTGCTGTTATTATGACAGGCTGTTTTATATTAAAAAACTTCCCAACACGAGGCTAGGAAGTCTTTTGGATACTCTATGGATTTTAAGTATTCTTTTATTTTAGAAATTCAAACAACCACGAGGGTTTAGTATAATCCTTTGTTTTTTTAATGAATTTTATTCTTTGTTTCTTCTAATTAATTTCTGAACAACTACCGCTGTTAGGATAAGAATTCCCTTTATTAAGTCATTTACAAATGCTGGTACACCGAAGGCTGTCAAAATAGTATTAATGGATTGTAATATGATTGCTCCACAAAAAGTCCCTTGAACAAAGCCCCTACCACCTGACATGGAAATACCACCAATAGCGACCGCAGCAATAGCATTAGTATCCATACCTTGCCCAGCGGTTGCGGTATCGACCGCTCCCATTTGAGAGATGTATAGAAAGGCAGCTAAGCCTGCCATCGCTCCTGAGAAACCAAATACAATAATTTGTACCCAGTCGACTTTTACTCCTGTTAATCGGGTTGCTTTAATGTTGGAACCTACACCATAAACGTAGCGACCAAATCTTGTTTTTGTTAGGATGACCCAAGCCACTACTGAGGCAAGTATAAAGATGAGAACTAAATTAGGAAGACCAAATGTTTTTCCATAGCCAATTTCTCTCAATTTTCCATAAAAGATTTCGTTTTGAACATTTAGTGGACCACCTTGTCCTAGTTGTATTGTTAGCGAACGATATGCCGCGGCTGTCGCTAGCGTAACTACAAAGCCCGCAATATTTAATTTACCAACAAAGAATCCATTGAATAATCCTAGAATAAATCCAAAAGATAGACAAAAGATTAATGTTACTAAAATACTAGTGGTTGAATTATACACAATTACCGCATTAGCACCCACAAGGGCTAATGTGGAACCTACTGATAAATCAATTTGTCCAATTAAAATAACCATTGTCATTCCTAGTGAAAGGATACCCAATATAGATGATGCGCGCTTTAATGTCATTACATTGGAAAAGCGTAGAAAATTTGGGTTTGCAATTAAACCAATAATAATTAATCCAAGTAAAGAAAAAATATAGTTATGATCGCGTATTAACTCTTTAAATTTACCCTTAGCGTTTATTCTTTTTAACTCACTCATATTCTTTCCTCCTTAATATTGGATCCTGTAGAGTAATACATGACATCTACTTCATTTAAATCATCACGATGAAATATCTTATTAATTCGACCCCGATACATCACAATGCAACGGTGGGCTATTTTTTGAATTTCCGGAAACTCCGAGGTAAACACAATAACTGTTTTACCCTCTTTGGAAAGAATATCAATAAGCTCATAAATTTCACCCTTGGCTCCAACGTCAATTCCTTGGGTAGGATTATCCAAGATGTATATGTCACTATCTAATTCGTGCCATCTTCCAAACATCACTTTTTGTTGGTTACCACCAGAGAGAGTTGTGATTCCATCTTTATAAGAATTAGCTTTGATTTTAAATAATTCTTTATTTTCATCAAACCTTGTTTTACTTTCTTTTTTTGTTATCAAACTTGATTTATTTTTAAATTTGTAAGAAGGCATTGATAAATTGTCACCAATATTCATAAGACTAATGACTGATCTTTCTTTTCGATCCCTTTGAATCATGGTAACACCACTTTTAATAATCTTTGGAATCGATATTTTATCAATTTTCTTACCATTAATAAATAGTTCTCCAGAATCGATTTCGCGAGCTCCAAAAAGCGCTTCACTCAGCTCTCCTCGACCATCACCAAATAATCCTGTGATAGCTAAAACTTCACCTTTACTTACAGAGAAATTTACATCATAAAAATTGGGCTTACAGGTAAAGTTCTTAACTTCAAAAACAACTTCGGCAGGTTCGATATCTTCTACATATACACGATCTTGATTGATTGCTTTTCCTACCAATAGCTCCGTTGCGATGCGTTCATTTATATCCTTAATATATCCTTCTTGTATAAAATGGCCGTCTCGAAGAACAACATAAGTGTCACAAATTTCAAATATCTCTGGCATTTTATGTGAAATATAAATACTACTAATTCCTCTTGCCTTGAAATCTCTCATTAGCTTAAATAATGTTTGAATTTCAGTATCGGTGAGAGCAGTTGTTGGCTCATCAAAAATAATAACCTTTGATTCATAAAGAAGAGCTTTTGCTATTTCTACCATTTGTTTTCGCGAGGTATCTATATCTTTAATATAATCCTCTGGATTAATATCAATATTCATTTGTTCGAATACGTCTTTGCTTCTTTTAATCATTGTCTGCTTACTTAAAAAACCAAATTTAGTTAATTCGTGATTAAGAAATAAATTTTCGTAAACTTTTAAATCATTCACCAAGTTAAGCTCCTGATGTATAAAACTTATTCCTAAATCAAAAGCAATGTCAGCATTCAGCGATTCATAGTCAACACCATCTATCGTCACAATGCCTGCTGTTGGCGGAAAAACCCCTCCTAATATATTCATGAGGGTTGATTTACCTGCTCCATTTTCGCCTAGTAGGCCTAAAATTTTGCCTTCGGTAACCTTAAATGAGACATCTTTGAGTGCTTGTGTCGCATCGAATGATTTTGAAATATTTTTAAATTCAATTAACATACAATATCGCTCTCCTAAATAGATAAAAGAGATTAGCTAGCAAGCTAACTAATCTCTTAATTAAAACTAATTAGCTTCCCCAACCTACAAAGTCTTCGTAATTACTAACATCAACAGCTTCTGTTGGTATTAGATAAAGTTCAGGTAGTGATTCACCATCTAAGTAATCAATTGCTAATTCTACCGCATCAACAACCATGTTAGGGTTGAACGTATACGTTACAACTTCAATACCTAAATCTGAATAATAGGAGATTTTTTCAAGTAGTTGTTTAGGTTCTGATACTGCTGAAACAATTTTAACATTGTGTTCGCCTTCATAACCTTCAAGTGCTGTTAAGACACCTAAAGCTACTTCTGCGTCGTGGGTAAAGATTGCATCAAGATTTGCGAAATCTTCAGTTCCCATGAACTCTTCCATAATTCTTTGACCTTCTGAACGTTGCCATCCAGTACTCCATTGGCCAAGTCTTTCAAAACGATCTTCAATTGTCGAATGGAAACCATCACTACGTTGAAGAGGTACAGATGAATTATCACCCATAAACTCAACATAATTTAGAGTTTCTGCATCATTGTCTTTAAAGAACTCATTAAAATATAGTCCTGTTTGACGTCCGATTTCTTCGTTGTCGCCCATAACTTCGGCAACTTGGTCAAAATCAGTTAATAAACGGTCATAAATAATGACTGGGATATCAGCATCAATAAATGATTGTGCAGCTGATTTCAATGTGTCATCATGTGGCCATAGAACAACTACATCTGGCTCTTCAGCGATGATTTGTTCAATTTGACCTGCTTGTTCATTGGCATCTGCTGATGTAACAACTTTGTATTCTAAACCGTGTTCTTTAGCAAGACGCTCAGTTCCTTCTTGAGCATCACTAACACTTTGTCCTGTGAATCCGTGAGTTGCATTTGGGGTCATAACGACTAGATATTGTTTTTCTTCGTCGCCGTTGCCATTGTTGTTTGTACCACTAGTACCACAGGCCACTAGGCCAAATACTAATACCACGAGCAATAAAATACTAACTAGTTTCTTCATAAACTTCCTCCTTTTTTTATTGCTATATTTAGAACCATCATTATTAAGATGGTTTAAATAGTCCATTATTCCTTAATATCTACCCAACGATTATTCTCATTGCTTTCTAAGCAAGCTTCTACAAGCTTCATTAGGTTGTGACCATCAGCAATAGTGGGATATCCTATTTGATCTTTTTCAACATCCCCCCTCAAGTCACTGTAAAAATCAAGGATTGAATTCTTAAGTCCATCTGCCCAACCTACCGCATGTCCATTTGGCAAACTAATGAGTCTTCTTACACTAGGATCTACATACTTTGAGTCAGCATAAACGATTTCATTACCTTCGTCTCTTTTACCTACTTGTAAAATGTCTGCTCTTTCTTGACACCAAGTTAGAGAGGCTTTCGAGCCACTGACAACAAGTCTTAAATCATTTTTATGTCCGCCTGTTACCTGTGAAACATCCATCGATACATGTATACCGCTTTCTAATTTAGCGATAATAAATGCCGCATCTTCATTTTCTACAGGTACTTCGGTTACTTCTTCGCCATACTCTAATGAAAATGTTTCTCCAAATTGTTCTCGCTGTTTACGAGTTGGGTAAACTGTGATTAATTTAGCGAATACTGAAACGATTTTTTCATTGTACACAAATTGAACTAAATCAAATAAATGAGATCCAATATCTGCTACTGATCTTGAAGGACCTACTTTTTCAGGATCAAAATGCCAATCATAATCCGTATCAAACATTAACCAGTCTTGAATATATTGACCTTGACCTAAAAGTGGTTTACCAATATCGCCTCTTAAAATCCTAGCTCTCATTTCTCTTACCATCACATTACTACGGTAATTATGGTTCACAGCACTCTTTACTTTATATGTATCGACTAATTCGACTAATTCCTGTGTTTGAGAAGTATTTAGGGCTAATGGTTTTTCACAAAATACATTTTTCTTAGCCATTATTACTTCTTTAGCCATTGGATAATGTAAATGGTTTGGAGTACAAATATGTACAACATCTAAACCATCCAACTTTAATAAATCTGAAATGTTATCAAAAGCATGAGGAATGCCATAGTCGGCAGCAGTTTCTTGTGCTCGAATAAAATCGGTTTCAACAACCGCAACTACTTTAGTGTTCGGGATTCTATGTATCGCTTCTATATGTTGCTTACCAATAAATCCTACTCCAACTACCGCAGCATGTATCATTTCCATGAAGTGCCTCCTTGACGTTACTGTAATTTACCTAATTATTACATTTCTTAAATAGATTGTAAGCCCTTAAATCGCAACTGTCAATGTTTTTTTGGCCTTTTGTTTGATTTTAATACTAAAATATGTTAGTTAATGTAATTATTCATGTAATCTCTTGTAATTTGTTACATATTGATTTAGAATGATGTTGAAAAAGGATCGTGGATATGAAAAAAGAAAAATTAACAATAAATGATATTGCGCAAATGGCAGGTGTTTCTACCGCAACCGTCTCTAGAGTTCTTAGTGGTAAGGACAAGGTTAAAGAAGAAACCAAGCAACATGTGTTAGATATTGTAAAAAAATCAGGCTATGATTCGTCAAAGCTTACTGCGCTATCTAATGATGAGAGTAAAACAATCCTAGTATGTATGACAGAATTAAAAAACCCATTTAACGTTCCTGTCTTTGATGGTATTCAAAATTCTGCTCGTAAACATGGATATGATGTGCTTATCTTACAAACAAAAGATTTCTATACTGAGTATCATGAATATGAATCAGTTTTGAAGTCTCAAAGTTTTGCGGGAGTTATCTTTGTGTCCACGCTAACCCAAAAACAATTAACAGATATCACCACGAAATTGAATTATCGTACACCTATTGTTTTATGTTCAGAATATATTGATGATCCCGAAATATCTTATGTTGGTATTGATGATATCAGTGCTATCACAAGAGCTACGAATTATTTATTATCTTTAAATAGAAAAAATATATTCTTTATCAACTCAAAACTTACTCATAACTATGCTCGTAAAAGAGAACAGGGATTTAGAGAAGCACTCGAGAGTGCGAATGTTGAAGTTAATGAAGACTATATTGTGCGAATGTCTTCCGTTAATCACTCACTAGCGTACGCATCGACATTGTCTATCTTAAATCAAGATGATAAACCAGATGCTATCTTATGTGCTTCAGACGTATTTGCGATTGGTGCACTTAAAGCATGCCAAAGAAAAGGACTTAGAGTACCTGAGGACATCGCAATCATTGGCTTTGATAACATCGAATTAACGACCATGGTTGAACCATCATTAACAACTATTGAACAACCTAGCTATAAAATTGGCTATCAGTCATGCGAATTATTAGTTGAAAAAATTGTTAATCCACGAGCATTAGATAAACATATCTTATTGGAAACCGAATTGATACTCAGGGATTCAACCCCTATAAATATAAAAGGAGAATAGTATGAAATTAGGACTTAATACGGCTATCTTGGAACATATGACTTTTGATGAATTAGTTCCTTTTGTTTCAAAGATTGGCTTTGAAAGCATTGAGGTGGCTTGTTGGCCACAGGGTGAGGCAGAGAGACGCTATGCGGGAGTATCCCACATTGATGTGACTAATCTTACCCAGGATAAAATCGATCACATTCATCAATTGACCAAAGAACATCATATCGAAATTGCGGCATTGGCCTTTTATCCTAATACCTTAGATCCTGATCCAAAGACTAGACAATTCAATATTGATCATCTTAAGAAAGTGATTGTTGCTGCGAATCAATTAGGTGTTGAATTAGTCACTACTTTCATTGGTCGTGATCCTAAATTAAATATGGATGAAAACTTAGAAATTATGAAAGAGGTCTGGCCTGATATCGTTAAGTTTGCAAAGAGTCATAATATCAAAATAGCGATCGAAAACTGTCCTATGTGGTTTACTAATGATGAGTGGCCAGGTGGTAAGAATCTCTTTATTTCACCTAAAGTATGGCGTAAAGTCTTTGAGATTATTCCTGATGATAACTTAGGCATTAACTATGACCCTTCCCACTTTGTGTGGCAATTTGTGGATTATATTAAACCTCTTTATGAGTTTAAGGATAGAATCTTTATGGTTCATTATAAGGACATGAAAGTGTACCATGATAGACTTAATGAAGTGGGCACTACCGCAAATCCTACCGAGTATATGGCACCTAAGCTTCCTGGTTTGGGTGATGTCGATTGGAGCCAATATGTTTCGGCACTAAATGATATCAACTTCACGGGACACGGCTGCATAGAGGTTGAGGATAAAGCCTATGAGAACACTACTGATGACATCGAGAAGTCAGTTGAACTCTCTTATCGTTATCTTAGACAATATTTAATTTAGCACTCAATTGAGTGCTTTTTTATTAAATCTTCCTGTAAGCGCTATCCATATTCGTTGACACTATCGTTTCTATATTGATATAGTTTAGTTAGTTAGTAAGTGAAATAAGGAGGAAATATGAAACGTAATTTAAGACGACTTTTATCGATGTTCATTGTCTTACTTTCGATAACAGTTATGTCCGGTCCACTATCGCAGCCTATATTTGCTGATGATACAACGAATAAAATTACAATTGTTCATACCAACGACATGCATGGTCGAATGAATCAATTTCCAGAAATCGCCAAAGATACATATAGTACTTACTCTCTGCTTGCTTTACTCAACGCTTATGTCAAAGGCAACGATGTAGATTTCCTATTTGATGCAGGTGATGCTATTCAAGGCTTACCTATTTCAAATTTAGACAAAGGAAAGAACATGATTGATGCGATGGAAGCCATTGGTTATGATGCAATGACCATTGGTAACCATGAGTTTGACTTTGGCTATGACAATATTGTCCAACTCAAAAATTCCAATAAAGTACCTATGGTTTCTAACAACGTCATCAAAGATGGTTCAGAAGTCTTTGATCGACATACAGTTGTAGAAAAAGGTACATTTAAAGCCGGTGT
>JAAZEF010000089.1 GCA_012512455.1 Erysipelothrix sp. | reverse complement strand
TTTATGACCCATTCTATTCATACCATAGTAGTTTCTACGGAAATCCTAACTACAACACTAATGGTGTTAATGATCCAGAACTTGACGTTCTAATTGAAACTATGCGTAATCTAAACTCCGACCAAGTCGATGAGTATGCAGATGCATGGTTAGAATATCAAATCTATTGGAATGATTTATTACCAAACGTTCCACTATACTCTAACGAATACCGTGACGTTTATAACGTACGTGTTCAAGGACTAGAATCAACACCTGTTTGGGACTGGTCAAATGATATTGCTGACTTAACTTTAGGTAGTTAAATCTAGCTTAAAAATTGAATGAATTAATGAAGGGAATAAGCGTCTGCTTACTTCCCTTTCATTATCTTGAAAGAGTTTCAGGCAATAATGAAAACAATTATGAAGAACCTCTTTAAAAATGATGTAAAATACACTATAATAATAGAGTTAAGTTTTGTAAATCAATTAACTTTAAATAAATGAAATTGGTTTAAGAAAGGAGGGTATGTTGTGACTTTTTACAACATACACAAAGAGAGATGTTAAAGTATATTATCAAAAGATTAATATCATTAGTACCGGTTGTTTTTATCATTTCGATAATTCTATTTGGCATGTTACATTTAATGCCAGGTGACCCAGTACGAATGATGATGCCAGAAAATGCGGAGTCTATCCGTGATCCGCAGGTTTATGAAAAACTATACGAAGAGACCAAAGTTCGTTATGGTTATGATAAATCAATTCCAGAACAGTACGTCCGATGGGTCGGAAGAACAGTTTCTGGTAATTTAGGTTATTCATCAATGGATAAAAAGCCCGTTATCGATGTGATTAGTACGCCACTTAAAAACACATTAATGTTAAATATATTATCAACGATTGTTGCGTTCTTTTTATCAATTTATATTGGTATTATCTCGGCAGTTAAGAAAGGCTCATTTACAGATAGATTTTGGCAGGTGTTCTCTCTTGTGGGGATATCTATTCCTACCTTCTTTATCGCCTTGTCCTTAATTTATATCTTTGCTTTGAAGCTTGGATGGTTTCCATCCAATGGTATGCCACTCATACCAAATGATGGTTCATTAGACTACTACTTAGAATTATTAAGATATCTAATCTTACCAGCAGCTACACTAACAGTCGGTTCCTTGGCTTCCACATCGCGATATGTACGTAATGCGATGGCTGAAGCATTATCACAAGATTATATTAGAACTGCCCGTTCCAAAGGTTTATCGGAACGTGTCGTTATTTATTCACATGCCTTTAGAAACGCTTTGATACCAGTTGTTACCGTGGTCGCATGGTCAATAGTTGGTATGTTTGGAGGAGCAGCTATTACTGAACAGATCTTTGCCTATAATGGGATTGGTCGACTCTTAATTGACTCTGTCTTAGCCCGTGACTTTAACTTAGTGTTAGCACTCAACATGTTTTATGCGGTCTTATCACTTAGCGCTAACCTCTTAATGGATATTGGTTATGCGTTAGTTGACCCACGTGTACGTTTAGATTAGAGAAGGGAGCACTTTAGAAAATGAAAAAAAATGACAATCAATTATTTAGATATCTAAAATCGTTTGGCTCTACTATTGCTTCTCTATTTGTAGGTGGCAAGGCTAAACAACAAAAGACAGCTAAAACTCTGTTAGAAGAAGAAGCAATCGCTTCACCATCTAAAACAGCCTTACGTAATTTTTTAAGAAATAAACTCGCAATGATAGGATTAATCGCCTTTGTGGTATTAATGCTTGTCGTCTTTATTGGAGGTAACTTACGTCCTTATGATGCTTATTACCAACAACCCGTTTTACGTAATATTGGTCCAGGTTATGGCTACTTAAATGTACCTAATGATTTAAAAGAAGAAGGAATTGAAAGTATTTCTTCCGGTATTACTTTCTCAGTCGGATTATCTCAAGAAGGTAAAGTGTACATCTGGGGTAAAGACTATGATAATGTCTTTAGTATTCCAGAAGAAGTCCATAATAGTGATATCGAACAAGTTGTTTCAGGAGATAGACATATTATTGCCCTAACAGCAGATGATGAGATTATCGGTTGGGGTAACCAAGGTCATGCCCAAACATCATTACCTTTTGAGATACAACAACCTATTAGAACACAAGGTATTAAGAAGATTGGGGCAGGTGATCAATACTCAATCGTCTTAACAGATACAGGAAATGTTTATGCTTGGGGTTCAACCTTAGCAAACAACTTAAATCGTATTCCAGATCGTATTCAAGGCCGTGTTGTTGATTTTGTAACCAGTGCTCTGAATGTCGGTTTATTATTAGATGATGGAACAATCGATGTAATTGGGGTTATTGGTAACCCGGTCGCTACAGGTGTTCCTGAATCACTTCAAGATGGAAGTGTTAATGTCGTCGATTTTGCGATGTTAGGTGATGGCGGAGTCGCTTTAGATGATCAAGGTGAACTCCATGCTTGGGGTCAATCAATTTCTGTGGCTAGAAAGATTCCTGAAATTGATGTTCCTATCGCATCAATAACTAATGGTCGTGAACATATTATTGCGACAGATATCAATGGTGATCTTCATACTTGGGGAAATAATCACTATACACAATTAGATGTTCCAGATTCAGTTGATAGCGTCAGCATGGTCTATGCAGATTATTTCCAAAACTATGTTGTAGATGAAGATGGCGAAGTTCATGCTTGGGGTAATAATGGCTTTATCTTAGGTACAGATAACTTTGGTCGTGACTTGTTTGAACGCTTACTACAAGGTGGTAAGGTTACCTTAACGGTTGGTGCCGTTGCGGTCGTTATTCAAGTATTCCTTGGAGTTATTGTTGGTATGATTGCTGGTTTCTATGGCGGACGTTTAGATAATTTCTTAATGCGTTTTGCGGAAATCATCAGTTCATTCCCATTCTATCCGTTAGTTATTACACTGTCGGCGATGTTGCCACGAAATGTGACCCAACAACAACGACTGTTCCTCATAATGCTTATTCTAGGTATCTTGGGTTGGCCGAGTATTGCTCGTTTGGTCCGTGGACAAATCCTGGCTGAGCGTGAGAAAGATTTCGTATTAGCAGCAAAAGCCTTAGGTATTAAAGAAGGCAATATTATACTGAAGCATATCCTTCCAAATGTCATCAATATTGTTATTGTTCAAATGACATTAGGTTACGCAGGTAACTTACTGACTGAAGCAGGTCTATCGTTCCTAGGATTTGGGGTTGTTGCTCCATACTCATCCTGGGGTAACATGTTGACCGGTGCACAATCAACTACTGTAATGGAAAGTTACTGGTGGCGTTGGGTCTTCCCAGCACTGGCAGTATTCATTGCAGCTCTGACAATAAACCTTGTGGGTGATGGTATCCGCGATGCCTTAGACCCTAAGGCCAATGAGAAATAGAGGTAATAATAATGGCATTACTTGATATTAAAAACTTACATACATATTTCACAACACGACGTGGTGTTATTAAAGCTGTTGACGGTGTAAGTCTCTCAGTTGAAGAAGGTAAAACACTTGGTGTTGTAGGTGAATCTGGTTCTGGAAAGAGTCAAACAGCTATGTCCATTTTGAAGTTGTTTGAAAAAAACCAACGTATTCATGAAGGTGAAGTTTGGTTTGATGGAAATCTGATCTCAGAATATAGTGACGCAAAAATGCGTAAAGTCCGTGGTAATGATATATCTATGATTTTCCAAGAGCCTATGACCTCACTTAACCCTGTCTTTACTGTTGAACGTCAGTTGACTGAAGTTTTAATCTTGCACCAAAAATTGTCAAAGAAACAAGCTACTAAACGTGCTATTGAATTACTTGCGATGGTAAAAATACCTAACCCTGAAGAAGTGGTAAGACAGTATCCATTCCAACTCTCAGGTGGTATGTCACAACGTGTCATGATTGCGATGGCCTTAGCCTGTGAACCTAAACTATTAATTGCGGATGAACCAACAACCGCATTAGACGTAACAATTCAAGCTCAAATCTTAAAGTTGATGAATGAGCTTAAGGATTCCACTGGAACTTCCATTATGTTTATTACCCACGATTTAGGAGTAATTAATCAGATGGCAGATGATGTGGCTGTTATGTACTGTGGACAAGTAGTTGAGAAGGCTCCTGTAAACTATATCTTTGCGGGTGAAAGTAAATACTCTCATCCTTATACTGAAGGACTCTTATCTTCCATTCCGGCCTTATCTTCTGTACGTGATGAACGTTTAGAAGCAATTCCAGGAGCTGTTCCTCATCCATTTGACTTACCTGAAGGTTGTCGTTTCGCTCCTAGATGTAAATACGCTACACAGAAGTGTGTAGAACAAATGCCAGAGTTAGAAGAAGTGTATGACAACCAACAAGTTCGTTGTTTCTATCCAGTGAAAGGAGTACGATCCAATGCAGAAGACAGAATTAATCAACAATCATAAGAATGTTCTATTTTCAGTCAATAACTTAAGAAAGTACTTCCCCTTAAAGAAGAAGTCAATTTTCCAAAAGGAACAGTTGTATGTTCATGCTAACGAAAGTATCACTTTAGATATTTATGAAGGTGAAACTTTTGGTCTGGTTGGTGAGTCTGGTTCAGGTAAATCTACCTTTGGACGTACTTTGATTCAGCTTTATGATCAAACATCAGGTTCTACTCTTTACTATGGTAATACCTTAGCTGAGATTGCTCCTAAATATGTTCAAAAAGTAATCAATAACATTAAAAATGACTTCCCTAAGTATAAGGAAGAATTACAAAAGTTTACTGACTTGAAGGCTGAACTCGAAGCAGAAACAGATGTTAATAAACGTCATGCTTTAGAAGAAAGAGTTCTCAATTCGCAAAGAGACTATGAAAACAAACACTTGAACTTGCCTCGTATTGTTGGTGGTTTATTAGTTCATAGCGATTTAGATGAAGTTTCTAATCTGTTAAATAAAGAATATAAACTACAAGTTGAAATAGCTGATTTTAATAAAAAGATATTAGACTTAGAGACTAAAAAGACAAATCCTAAGGTTGCACTGAAACCACAAGCTTTGGAAAAAGTGAACAAGGAAATTGAGGAGCTTAAAAACTCAATCTCAGTTAAGGAAGAAGAACTTTCTTCTGCTCAAAGTGAAACTGAAGCACTTCGCACTGCATGTTCTACTCATGAAGAGTTCGAATTGTATGAAGGCTATCGTAATAATGGTATTGATTTATCTAAATTAGAGTATGAAGAAATGCGTCGCTTACGTGCAGACGTTCAAATCATTTTCCAAGATCCTTATTCATCACTTGATCCTCGTTTAACGGTTGGACAAATTATTGGTGAAGGTTTGATTGCTCATGGAAAGTTTAAAAATGAGAATTCATCTGAATACAACCAATACGTTCAAGATATTATGGAAGAATGTGGACTTGCGCCTTACTTTATTCACCGTTATCCTCACCAGTTCTCTGGTGGACAACGTCAAAGAATTGGGATAGCTCGTGCCTTAGCATTACGTCCTAAATTCATTGTGTGTGACGAAGCCGTTTCCGCATTAGACGTATCGATTCAGTCTCAAATTATTAACTTATTACAAGATTTAAAGGAACAGTTTAACTTAACGTATCTATTTATTACCCATGACTTATCAGTAGTTAAATACATCTCCGATCGTATTGGAGTTATGTATCTTGGTAATATTGTAGAATTAGCCGATTCAGATACCATCTTTGCTGATGCGAAACATCCATACACTAGAGCCTTACTTCAAGCGATTCCTCGTACAGATGTAGGTTCTCAAGAATTACAAATTCTTGAAGGAGATGTTCCTTCGGCAGTGACACCACCTGAAGGTTGTCGTTTTAATACAAGATGTAAGTATGCTCATGAGCGTTGCTTCAATTTCGAGCCTGCTTTACAAGAAGTGGATCCAGGTCACTTTGTAGCTTGTCACTTGATGGATGACCCAGAATTTAAGTTTGACGATGTCATTTAATCGACAATTAGAAGACGAACCTAAAAAGCCCGACGAAGAAGAGATGACAGAAGACCTGGATTTAGAGAAAGAAGATCTTAAAGCTATGTTTGTAGCTGCTCTGATTACTTTCTTACCAGTCGTCATATTGTTTGTAGGTGCACTCTATTTAATCATTTATTTATTATTCTTAAGATAACTTCTAAAAAAAGTTATCTTTTTTTGTTAAGACCACATTTCATTGTTTTGAGTTGAAAGACTCCGGAGAGCGTAGTACACAACGACTCACAAGTTTCACATCACGAGGTTTGTGAGAGAAGAAGTGATAGTACAAATAAAGACATCTCACGAAATAGAATTATTACCATGCGGTGTAATATCCTACCATTGTTTGATATATATATATATATATGGTGATATTTAATTGATGTCAGAGAAAGTATACGGATTGATACTAAAAAAAGTTAGGAGAGTAAAACTATGTATTATGGAGGTATTGGATATTACATTATTACTACTTTAGCGATTTTTGTTTTGTTATGAAGAATAATGAAGAGTGATTTCCAAGATAAGATAATGAACATTTGTTCTGTTTTGTATTTTTCATTTCTATTTAAAAAAGTTTTTTTACCAATCTTTATATCAAAAGAATGGATAGAGTTTTATACTGTTCCTGGGTTTGATGTAATGAATTCACTTAATCTCATTCCGCTAATCCGGATGAATACGTCAGATATTCGGAATTTTGTATTAAATATTATCTTGTTTATTCCAACAGGCTTTATTTATTACTATTTCAGTCAAAGTAAAAGCAAAACAATTTTATATATTTTCATGACCTCAGTGATTATTGAAATAGCGCAATTCATTGGCAATTACACTTTTCAATTCATGTGGAGGATAACTGATATAAATGATGTGATAGTTAATGTTTTGGGAGGTTTAATAGGATTGAGTATAATTCATATCTTGATTTCTACAAAACTATTTAAAAGAAAAGTATTAAGTTATAAAAAATAGTATTGTTTACTTTCTGGTTTTTATCACATTAGTACTACTTGAGTCATCTAAATTATTGAAAGGTCTTGATCAAAAGTTAATTTTCATTATACCCATACTGTCTTGGTATCCACAAGGCAACGTGAAAAGAGAGATGAGTCACTTTCTTTTTCTTTACTTTTATAAAATGTTTCCATAATAATTATAAATTTTAAAAAGTTTTTTAGGAACATTGTAAATGAGTGCATATTGAAACATAAGGAGGTGGACACGTATGTCAACTAGAGAAAAAGTAAAGGTGGTTAAGTCCATTATGTTTCATTATCATTTAAGAAAAGGGGAGAACACTCAATACTGTCGCATCATCGATAAAACATTGAGTTTAATGCCTGTCGAATTAGACGAGTTCTTTATGAGAGATTTCGATGCTCCATTGGATAAGCATTGGTGGGTAGGACTGTATTCGCCAGCGTCGTATCATTCATATCGAGCGAAGGCAGTAGACTTTTTTATAAATTGTTTAAGGCTCCAAAGAATGTTATAATTTCTCTGACAGAAAAGATGGAGGAATTTTATGAAACAAGGTATAGCAGCTTCCGCTGGCATTGCAATTTCTAAGATTTACAAGTTAGAAAAACCATCATTAGAAGTGGTGGAAACGACAGCAAATGTCGATGAAGAAATTGCGAAGTTGGAAGCAGCATTAGAGGCTACTAAGTCAGATATTTTGGCCATTAAGGAACAATCTATTGGACGTTTATCAGATGAAGAGGTAGCTATTTTCGATGCGCATATAGCAGTATGTGAAGATCCTGAGTTTGTGGATCAAATTATTCAGTCAATCAAAGATACTCAAGCACCTGCCGCAAAAAGTGTGGAAGTGGTCTCAGAAATGTTTGCTGGTATGTTTGATGCTATGGAGGATGAATATTTTCGCGAAAGAGCAGCCGATATTAGAGACGTTGCTTATCGTTTAAAAGCTCATACATTAGGTATCAAGATTCCTAATTTAACACTTATAGATGAAGAAGTCGTCATTGCGGCACATGATTTAACGCCATCCGATACGGCTCAATTAAATAAGCAATTCGTAAAAGGATTCGTGACAGAGATAGGTGGACGTACTTCACACTCAGCTATTATGGCACGTTCTTTAGAAATACCTGCAATCGTTGGAATAGGAGCATTCTTAGACGAAATTAATACTGGAGATACTATTGTCTTAGATGCACTAAGTGGTAATGTATATATCAACCCACTACCTGAAGTTGTGAGTGAATTTGAACAGAAACAAAAAGATTATGCTGCTTATCGTGAATCATTACAAGTCCTTGTCGATAAACCTTCAATTACTTTAGATGGCCGCCATGTAGAGTTAGCTGGAAATATTGGGACACCTGAAGATGTTGAAGCTGTTTTAGAAAACGGTGGAGAAGGTGTTGGTTTATACCGTACAGAATTCTTATATATGAATGCTACCCAACTACCTACTGAAGAGGAACAATTTGAAGCCTATAAGACAGTGTTAGAGAAAATGGGGGACAAACGTGTGGTAATACGTACCCTAGATATCGGTGGAGATAAAGAGTTATCATATCTTAAGTTACCTGAAGAAATGATTCCATTCTTAGGTTATCGTGCAATTAGATTATGTCTAGATCGTCCAGAAATCTTTAGAGTTCAATTAAGAGCACTCTTAAGAGCTTCAGTTTATGGCACTATGGCTATTATGTTTCCAATGGTTGCTACTATTCAAGAGTTTAGAGCAGCAAAAGCACTCTTTGATGAAGAGAAAGAAAATCTTCTTAAAGAAGGTGTGGCTGTCTCCGACAACATTGAATTAGGTATTATGGTCGAAATTCCTGCGACAGCAGTCCTTGCTGAGCAAATAGCTAAAGAAGTCGATTTCTTCTCCATTGGTACCAATGATTTAATTCAATACTCAATGGCCGCCGATCGTATGAATCAAGATGTTTCTTATTTATACCAACCATATAATCCATCCATTCTTAACTTAATTAAGATGACAATAGATGGAGCCCATAAACATGGTAAGTGGGTTGGTATGTGTGGAGAGATGGCTGGTGAACAAATGGCTGTCCCTGTGCTATTAGGGCTTGGATTAGATGAGTTCTCAATGTCAGCGACTTCTATCCTACCAGCACGTAAACTCGTCACAGAGCTCTCATATGAAGCGATGCAAAAGCTTGCCAATCAATGCTTAGCACAAGTCAGTGAAGAAGAAGTTATTGCGCTCATTAAAAAAGAAGTTTCATTCGACTAGATGATGTTTGAAGATTTAACATTATTTATTAAAACAAAATTTGAAAATGATACGACAGGACATGATTTTAATCATGTCCTTCGTGTTATTAAGAATGCTCAAATAATAAACGAGCAAGAACAACAAGATCCTCAAGAAGTTTATCTATGTGCCTTGTTACATGACGTTTATGATGAGAAGTTTTTTGATGGTGATATTCAACAGGATTTTAATCACTTAGTCAACAAGTTCTCATTAGATATTAATGTGGAAAAAATGTTACATGATTTAAAAAATATTGGATTTAAGGGTGGATTTGAACAGCCTACTTTAAGTAGAGTTGGTCTTATTGTTCAAGACGCAGATCGTTTAGATGCAATGGGAGCTATCGGTATCGCAAGAACTTTTGCCTATGGTGGTCATAAGGGACATGTTTTATATGATCCATTATTAGAATATACACCTTTAGAAAAAAAGAGTGATTATCGACAGATGCGTCCTACACTCTTTCATTTTTATGATAAGTTATTAAAACTTAAAGATTTGATGGTGACACCTAAGGCTCAAGAAATAGCAGAACAAAGACATCAATTCATGATAGATTTCTTAAAGCAATTTTATGAAGATATTTCATAGATTGCTTTTTTTAAGGCCTCAATATCTTGGTCAAAGACATGACCCTTAATACCAATTTGCTTTGCGCCAAGAATATTTTCTTCTTTATCATCAATGAAGAAACATTGTTGTGGCTGTAGGGAAAAAGTAGTTAAAAAATCTTCATATATTTCAATATTTGGCTTCAATAATTTAGTATCAGCTGATATATAGAGGCCATCAAAAGAATCAAGGATGGAGAAGCGGTCTCTAAAGTCATGAAATTGTTTAGAGACATTACTTAGAAGATAAACATTAAAATCGACTTGTAATTGCTTAATATAAGAGGCCATTTCTGTATTTAATACTAAATCATCATGCCAATTATGAACCACATAAGCAATAGCTTCATGTAAATGTTGTGGAGCTTTTTGTGATGTTAAAGTAATGACTTGTTCTAAAGGTATACCTCTGTCGAGTTCATGCCAAATACCACTACTCATAAAGAGATCATAAAGTAGTTGTCCATCTGAAGTGGAACCTGTTGCCTTCTCATAAATAGATAGAGGGATAAAGTCCACAATTACATTTCCTAAGTCAAAAATAAGGGTATCGATCATTTAAAGTCTCCATTTTCTTTTTCCATAATATCGTCGTGGTGATTGATAACGATGTTTTCTAATTAGATAAAAAATAAGGATAGCGCTAAACAATAAGATTAGTATGGCACTTAATGTTATAAGGACCACAGGGGTCTTTAGCCAGTTAACAAAAACAAAGGTGTAATAAGCTAGGGCGCTACGTTCTATAATTTCAGGATTTACAAAGGTATAGGAATAAAGATCTTCGTTACCATAAGATACATTAACTTCACCCATAATTGTCTCTTCTTCAATAGGAGCAGCTAATGACTCAGGATGGGTTATCTCAATTGTTAAGTCTTCACTAGTAACAATAAGTGGTAGTTCTATTGAGACGTTATCTTCAATAACTAAGGGATATGATTCTATATCTTTAACAAATTGTAAGGGAATAGTCGCAACTTCTTGATTCTTTTGAAAGATTTCGACAAGATGTGTATTATCAAATAACTCATTATAAATGATATTGTGATCACTTAGTTGGATGCCATATTCAAAGCCATCCCCACTGATAACCACTACAATCTTGTCCTCAAACTCGCTAAAAGATACAAGACAATAACCCGCTTGAGGTGTCCAGCCAGTCTTACCACCTTTAATGTGTCCAATGTCATGACCACCTATAGCAGAATACAAATTCAAAGTGTTACTTAATTTAATACCATTAGGACGTAGGTTTGAAGGACTAGTTTGATAAGTCAGAGAAGACATCATCTCTTTGAGAAAATCATTCTCTAGAGCACTGATCATTAATTTTGTTAAATCATTAGTGGTTGTATAGTGTTGTTCATCATGAAGACCGGAAGTATTGACAAAATTTGTATCATTCATCCCTAATTGTTTGGCCTCTTTATTCATTAGTTCTACAAAACTAGTTTCATCTCCACTCACAATACGTGCTAGAGCGCGGGTGGATTCAGCCCCTGAACTTAACAGAGAACCGTGTAATAAATCATTAACAGTGACGATCTCATTTTCAACAAAGCCAGCCATGGAGGCTCCTTGTTCCCTTAACCCCGCAAAATCACTAGAAGTAAGAGTAATTTGTTGTTCTAAATCATCAAGATGTTGTAAAGCAACATAAACAGTCATCACCTTAGTCATAGAAGCAGGAAACATACGGGCATCATCATTTTTTTGAAAATGATTGATAACTTCTCGTTCATTAATTTCAATGACACTCATAAATCTGCTGTCAACATTAATCTGTTGAAGTAGTTGTGCTTCAATGGGAGATAACAGAGTTAAACTAAATATTAAAACAAGTAATAATGATATGTATTTCTTCAATTATATCACACCCTCTTTTTGTTTTTGTCGATAATTCTCCATAATATCAGAGAATAAATCACCAGCAGGAGGTGGTGTAAAGGTAATCGCATTAGCCCCAGCTTCTATTGTTTTTAAAATGGACTCATCACTAGGTCCCCCTGTCGCAATAATAGGTAAGTCAGGAAATTGTGTGCGTATTTTTTTAACAATGTGACTGGTGTCTTTACCACCAGAAACATTAACAATGCGAGCACCGGCTTCAACACGAGCACGTACATTTTCATATTCTGATACAACCGTTACGACAATAGGTAAATCAAGGACTTCATTCATTTGGTGGATGAGTTCGTTAGTGGCAGGTGAATTTAACACGACACCATAGGCACCATGAAGTTCGGCTTGTAATGCGATGGAAATAGAGCGTTCACCACTGGTGACTCCACCACCGACACCACAGAAAACAGGTGAAGATGAGACATCAATAATGGCATTATTAATAGATATTTGAGGAGTAAAGGGATAGACCGCAATAATTCCATCCGCGTTATTATTCATGACAATCGCTAAGTCGGTCGTAAAAATAAGGCTACGTATTCGTTTACCATAGATTTGAATTCCGTTGGTTTTACGAATAACCTCCGGTATCGTAACATAGCGTTGTCTTAAATTTGATGTAATAGAAACAGGTGGTCTTTTAGGTGTATTGATCATTAAGCATCCCTAGCCTTTCGCTCTCATATTATATCAAAAAAAGAATGGATTTAACCATTCTCTATGTTATTCACTACGAAGTGCTTCAACAGGGTCTTTCTTCGCTGCAATTCGTGAAGGTATCAGTCCCGCAATCAATGTTAGAACAACGGATATGATAATCAGAATGAGGGCGCCTTCAGTAGGAAGTTGTGCTAAATTATTAACATCAGTTAATGAGTGAATAATATTGTTGATAGGTATCAATAACAACATTGTGACACCGATACCTAAGAGTCCTGAGAACAATCCAATGATTAATGTTTCAGCATTGAATACTCTTGAGATATCTTTCTTAGAAGCACCAATAGCTCGCAATATTCCAATTTCCTTGGTTCTCTCTAAGACTGAGATATAAGTAATGATACCAATCATGATACTGGAGACAACTAATGAAACAGCCACAAAGGCAATTAAGATATAAGAGATGATGTTAATGATTGAGGTCACTGAATTCATCATGGTCTCTATGAGGTCAGAATAAGTAATAATATTCTCACTAGTTCCATTGGCTTCTTGTGTTGTATTATAGTCATCAATCAAGGCCGCTAAATCATCTTTAGCTTCAAAATTAGAAGGATAGAGTTGAATCGCAGAAGGCTTCTCTAAGTTGATTACACCTAATAATTCAAGATTAGATTCATAACTCGCATTAGCATTGGCTTGATACAGCTGCATGACTTCGGCTAATTCTTCAGGAGACATAGCTTGAAGACTCATGGCTTGTTCTGGTGTTAAATCTTCGATACTAAATTCATTGTCACCACTTTCAAATGGTAAACCTGAAATGACGTTAATATCTGGATTATCAAGTTGTTGTTTTACGATGTCTTCTTCGCTAATGAACGAGATAACTTCTTTGGTTAATTCAGATGAGTAACCAATTACACTGGAACGTGCAGTAGATAAAGTAGATTCTTTAGCTTTCATGACGCCGACTATAGTAAGTTCTCGGGAAGAGTCTAAGATGTCTGACATATATTCTTCATTGTCAGAACGATCAATCCAAGTGTCATTGACTTGTTCATAGAAGTCAGTGTTTAATACGATTTTAAAGGTTTCACCGATGAGATCTTCGGTCTTAAAGTTAGGATGATTAGTTTCAGTAAGAGGTAAGTTTTGTTGCATCCTCTCATAGTTATCATAAAGTTCTTGACGATCAAGTAAGCCTATGGAATAAAGAGTGTAGTCTTGGATTTGATTGTTGGCATCCGCAATAATTACGACTTCATTCGCATTTTGTGGCCAATGTCCTGCTAGTGTATCGTATTGATAATTGAGTTCATTTTGATCATCCAGTAATTCATAAATGACACTGGTGTTCATCATCCCCATCTGCATGCCCATTTGATTAGAATTGAGTGTCATGCCATCCATTAAGATGTTAGGTTCTACTTGTACATAACTGTTATCTTGATTTTCTTTGAAAATATTAAGACTTAATGGATAAGAATACTGAATACCTTGTGTTAGTTCATCAAATTGTGTTTGATGTTCTTCAATATGTGCTTTGAAATTCTCTAAATTATTGAAGGTCGACTTTTCAGATAAGAGACTAATAAAGTCTTCGATCACAAGACTGGGATAAAGTGTGTTCTCATCAATTTCTTCTTCTGGTGCTTGGGGTGTCATAACATTTATTAATTCTGAAGTATCAAAGGAAGATTCATTGATTGTAATGGGATAGGACGCTAGGGTATCTTTTTCGACATTATTGATATATTGTTGGACACCATTGGATAAGGATAGAATTAAGGCGATGCCAATGATACCTATCGATCCCGCAAATGCGGTAAGGGTCGTTCTGGCTTTCTTAGTTAATAGATTATTAAAGGAGAGATTGAGAGCAGTTGATAATTTCATTCTGGTTTTACTTTGGTCACTACTGCTAGTTTGTGATTCTTGATCATTGACAGGATGAGTGTCATTGATAACTTTTCCATCAGAAAGTGAGACCACACGTGTGGAATATTGATTGGCTAATTCACTGTTGTGGGTCACCATAATGACTAATTTATCTTGAGCTATTTCTTTTAATAATTCCATAATTGAGACAGATGTTTCAGAATCTAGTGCTCCGGTAGGTTCATCAGCTAATAATATTTCAGGATTGTTGACAAGGGCTCTGGCGATGGCGACCCGTTGCATTTGTCCACCTGATAGTTGGTTGGGACGTTTATGAAGATGGTCAATAAGGCCCACTTTTTCTAAGACTTCTTTGGCACGTTTGGTTCTGTCACTTTTATTGATGCCGCTGAGTGTTAAGGCTAATTCGACATTGGCGATGACGGATTGGTGTTCAATCAAATTGTAGCTTTGGAAAACAAAACCAATTTGGTGATTTCGATAGCTGTCCCAATCTCTGTCTTTATATTTCTTTGTTGAGACCCCATTAATTAAAAGGTCACCGTCTGTATATTGATCGAGTCCGCCGACAATATTAAGTAGGGTAGTTTTACCGCTGCCTGATGGTCCTAAAATTGAGACGAATTCATTGTTTCTAAACTTTATAGAGACTTCGTCTAGAGCTCGTTGGGTAAAATCGCCGGTAGTATAAACTTTTAATAATTTTTTTAGTTCTAACATAACTACTCTCCTTTGTACTATGTACTAAGAACATAATACATCATTTAATATCACATGTAAACAGTTTACATTTTATTGAAAGAATTTGATGTAATATTTGAAAAGATACAACCAAATCGATATAATAAGTATCATATTGAAGAGGTGTATCATGTATCATATTAACATTATTAGGCAACAATACGGAGATTTAACTGTCTTACATAATTTAGAGACAACGATTGTTCAAGGAGAGTTTGTGGCTGTAATGGGAGAGTCAGGTAGTGGTAAGACTACTTTTTTAAATATGTTATCAGGGATTGTGAATCAATATGAGGGAGAAATAACTTATTTAGATACCTCATTACATCTATTAAATAAGAAACAATTGACCGATTTTAGAGGAAAAGAGATTGGGATGATTTTTCAGGATTTTCAGCTTGTCGATTTCTTGAATGTGACTGAAAATATTTTACTATCTAATCCTGAGAGTACCCTTGATGAAGTGAATGCGATGTTGGAAAAATTAGGTATTTTAGATATAAAGGATAAGTCTGTGCTTCAATGTTCAGGTGGTCAACTTCAAAGAGTTGCGATTGCGAGAGCATTGATGAGTGGTAAGAAAGTTATTTTAGCAGATGAGCCAACAGCAAGTCTTGATGCTAAGAGTAGTAAGGAAATTATGAGTACTCTTAAGATGCTTCATGATGAGGGCTTAAGTGTTATTATGATTACTCACTCTCCTTCGATTGCTAGTTATGCGACACGTTTGTTGTATCTTTATGATGGGCACTTTGTGAGTGATTTAGATTTGAATAATAAGGAACAAAATCATCGCCTTAAAGATATCATGGAAGTAGTGGGTGAAGTCTATGAAGCTAATTTATAGAGTAGTTTCTCATTATCCTAAAGCTTATAAGGCCATTAAGATTGGTTTAATAGTTGTTATTCTTCTTTTGGCACAAGTTTTTGTGTCGCTGTTTTATAGTGAAAAAATACTTCAGGAACAACTTAAAGATGAGAGTGCTCCATTTACACAGATTTATGCGTTTAGAAACGAAGAAATTAATTACCCTGGGGCACTGACTTGGTACTTAGATTCCCATATAAATAAAGAAGACTATGGTATTGATGATGTGGTGCGTTCTCGTGCTATCATCATGAGTGATGACATGTTTTTAGAGAGTAATGAACATGCTCGTGTTAAGAGTATTGCGGGTAAGGAAGTGACAGAGGTTACTGGAAAAGAAGTGGCTGTATCGTCTGCTTATGCGATTGTACATTTTGGTTCAGTGGATGAGGCGATGGGTCAGACCATTTCAGTTTCTGTGGAGAAACAGTCACCAGAGGCTAGTCCGGTGTCGATTGAAATGGAAATTGCGAGTATTTATCAACATTCGGGAGTGAATCGTCGCTTCTTAAATGCTCTGTCAGATTATGAGTATGATCCTACGGGTGGTAACTCAGTTTATGCGGAAATAATTTATGTGGATGAAGATAAATATCTAGATTATATGATTATCGTGGGTGATCAAGCGTATGTGAGTGATCAACAAGACATGTGGGGTTTTGGCGCATTAAGGACTCGTTTTGTGACCAAATATACCATTTATTATGATGATTATTCGTTGGCTAATGAACAACGTTTGGCTTCTGATTTACAGATTAGGTCTTCCCAATATGATTCTTACTATGTTATTTTTCAATCATTGGGAAATATTATAAATGCGTCAGCACTAATGAGTTCGTCGATTAGTTTCATGTCGGGCTTCCAATTTATTTCACTCTTTGTGTTATTAGCGTCTATTTTATTTTATCTCGTGTTCTTACAACAAATAGCGATTCAGAAATATGATGATACGATGTGGAAATTGGGTCTTAAGAAAATACAAGTTGATTCTATGAAGACACTTCATGAAGTCTTTATTGTGGCTCTTGGTTTTCTTGTTTGGTTAGCACTTAACCTATCATTGTTGGCTATATTTGGTGAACAAATGTTGTATTATGCTGAAATGTTTACGTTCCATCGCTTAATCGTTTTGATTAATTTAGTGATTTCATTGATTGTATTGGGAGTGTTTACTTTTGGTAAGCAGCTAATTAATCTTAAGCCTGGTGTTTCGAAACTGGTGGATAAGAAAAGAAATTACACTAAATTGTTTACGAAACAGTTTTACTTGAAGCGTCTTTATTCTATTACTCCACGCCGTTTTCTATTGATGGTGTTGGTGGGTATGTTGTGTACTGGATCGTTTTATATTTTGAGTCGTTTTGAACCAGAGATTAATGCGATTTATGTTAATGAACAACCAATAAATTATGATTACAGTGTAACGATGTCGTATCAACAGTATCAAAATAACTCGCATAGGATGGACGATTTGTATGCGATGTCTTCGAATGCATTGCGTTATCAAGAACATCATAATAATGTTATTTTTACTCAGAAGGTTCAACAAGGTAAAACTAATAGTATTAAGGCGACACAGGCTAATGTGACATCTTATGGTGATATTTGGGAGTTTCTAAATGTTCCGTCATTACCAGAGAGAACTGATGAACAACAAGCAGCTATTGAACAAAACTCGAGTGTTATCTTGTCTCGTCAGCTTCAAGAGGCGATGAATATTAGTGATAGTGTGGTCACTGACTTTGATGAGCTGTATGGTGAGATGGAATATGATATGGAGACAGGGATTGGTACTTGGGTCGATGATCTGGATTTATATATTGTGCCTCCTCGTTTTTTCCAAGCATGGGGTCATCTAGATTCAAGTGCTAAAATACGGGTCTTAGGATTCGATAATATCATTGATAATAATGGTTACACTTTCTATAATGTTGAACATCCGGGATTAGTTGAAGGTTTACAAGTATTTCATGATGATATGACACCAGTGACTTATTACTATATGTTGGGTGATAATGTTAAGTTGTCAGAGTTGAAGGAAGTCTTAATGACACTTAAAGATGATAAGGTGATTGAGTCTTATCAACTTGGTATGAATGAGAGTATGTTTGACTATACAGGTTCGGATACTAAAATTACGTCCATCTTATTGTGGGTTACGTTTACTTTATATGTAGTTTTACTTATTTTATTAGTGATTATGAAATCACTTAATGATAAATTGTTACAAGACAATAATACTCAGGTATATTACAAGTTAGGCCTGGATGAAGAGACGATTAATCGTAATATGAGATTTTTAAATATCATGTCGATGTCTTCTGGATTTATCTTAGGTGTTGTGATTGTTGTTGTTTCCATGCCGATGATTCGCTGGTTCCTCTATGAGGTACTTGTGTTGTATCACTAGGAGGTGGCGGTAATGAAAAAAATATTAAGTTTAATATTAATGTTGGGACTATTGAGTAGTTGTCAAAGTGTAGATTCTATTTCTTTGGATGATTTAATTCATTTACAACCTGCTGGTGTTGATGGGCAGGGGACTGTGATGGTGTCGATTGATACTTCTTTGATGGATGTGCTTTATGAAGAGACTGATTTAAGTGTGTATCAAATAGATAATCTATTTAATTCAATTGAGGTCGATTTTAACATAGAACCATACCTTGTAAAAAATGGCGACCATGTCGTTGGTACATTAAATTACAATAAAAGCTATGGAGTGAATTTTGAATGGACAGATAACTCAATTGAGGTCACAGATCTTCCTGATTCAGTCATAGTGAGTGAAGATGTATTATTGGAACATATGGATTTCAATTTCAGTTCTTATTCAGGTGATGGCTCTCTTGTTTATTATAATCAACATGATGATCCTTATATTAACTCGTTAACAATTTTTAACCAAAACGAGTTCAGAAATGGTGAGTATCGTAATGGTGATAGACTGGTATTTAGTGTGAGTGCTGATGAAGCATTTGAAAAGGCTGGTTATGAATTAGAAGTTAATGAATTTACCATTGTAGTTGAAAATCTTCCTGAACTTTTAACGTCATTGGAATTAGTAGATGAAGATGTGATAGAAAAGTTAGAAACTATTGGATTAGAAGCTATTGAACAATATCTTGATGAACAAGATGAAGCTATTGTATTTCATGATTATGAAGTTGAACGTCAGGGATTAAAGGTTTATGAAGAGGTGAGTGTTTTACCTTCACAGCTTCGTGACATAAATTTAGAACTTTCTCGTATTTCTGTGATTTATTATAAAGGTCAACGTGCTTGGGATGGTTCTCCAGTAGAAGATTCGAGTCTGATGTTGATGTATGAGGCTCAACTTGAAATTGATGGTTATGTGTATGAACAGTTCCAAATCGCTGTTTCTAATTACCGTAGTACTTCAACTCAAAGTGAATTAGATGACACAGTATTTGATGTGAATTACTATGGCGGTGTTCAATTTGTGAATCGTAGAGGCTTTCTAGATAATATCTATATGGAAGAGCTAACTAAATACGATAGTGTTTATTACGAAATATTAACGATGGATACCATTAACCTCACTGATTCTAATGAGTAGATTAATTATCATTAAAAGCACTCTTTATAATGGGGAGTGCTTTTAATATAATAAAAAAGCCCGCATTTGCGAACTTCAAGCAATTTTATTAAATAAATGGCAGGGGTACCAGGACTCGAACCCGGATTGACGGTTTTGGAGACCGTTGCTCTACCAATTGAACTATACCCCTATGGTGACCCGTACGGGATTCGAACCCGTGAATGCATGCGTGAAAGGCATGTGAGTTAACCGTTTCTCCAACGGGCCATTAACAATTGCTTACTAATGATAACACAAAATAAACTACGAAACAACTCAAAAAGGTGGCGAAAAACCCTTTTTTTGTGTAAACTTATAAACAACGAGGTGGGAATATGAAACAAATCATGGATGACCAGGCTATTAAGCGATCCATCACACGAATGACGCATGAAATTATAGAAAGAAACAAGGGTGTTGAAGACATCGTTCTCATTGGTATCGTCACCCGTGGTGTCCCTTTAGCATACCGTATTCAAAAGCTTTTAGAAAAATTTGAAGGAAAGATTGTAGATGTCATAGAGCTAAACATTAGTGGATGGCGTGATGATTTAGATAAACCGGTAGATAAACAACAATTAGTAGACGATTTTACAGGTAAAAAAGTGGTCTTAGTTGACGATGTATTATTTAAAGGAAGAACTATCCGAGCCGCAATGGACGCAATCATCGACTATGGAAGACCGATGTCCATTCAATTAGCTGTCTTAGTCGATAGAGGTCATAGAGAATTGCCCATACGAGCAGACTTTGTAGGAAAAAATATACCCACGGCTCTACAAGAAAGAGTCCAAGTTAAGTTAACAGAAATCGATGGACAGGACAGTGTTTCCATTACTTGACAATCAATGTCAAACATCCTAAAATGACCCTATAGCAAAGAACAGGACTAGTAATTTGTAAGAAGCATCTTAAAGAGAATCATTGGTTGGTGAAAAAATGATGATGTGCTCAAATGAACTCACCTGGGAGCAAAATTGGGTCGCAACAATTTCGTACATCGGCGTTAACGATTAGAGTCAAGAAATAAGGTGGTACCACGGTCAAACGTCCTTTGGTAACACTTTTTATTTTAAAAAGGAGATATTATGGTCAATCATAAAGTAATCGAAAAGAAATGGCAAAAGATTTGGAAAGAAAAACAATTATTTAAAACAGATACAAGTGACTTCAGTAAGCCAAAGTATTATGTTTTAGACATGTTCCCATATCCAAGTGGAGATGGTCTACATGTCGGACATCCACGAGGATATACAGCCAGTGATATTGTGTCACGAAAAAAGAGGATGGAAGGATACAACGTATTACATCCTATGGGTTGGGATTCTTTTGGCTTACCAGCAGAGCAATATGCTTTAAACACAGGGAATCATCCCGCAGAATTTACAAAGAAGAATATTGATAACTACAGACGTCAAATGAGTATGTTAGGTTTGTCCTATGACTGGGATCGTGAAATTGCTACATCGGATCCAAGTTACTATAAATGGACTCAATGGATTTTCACTAAACTCTTTGATGCTGGTTTAGCCTATGTCGATGAAATACCAGTCAACTGGTGTGAAGCATTAGGAACTGTCTTAGCCAACGAAGAAGTCATCGATGGTAAAAGTGAAAGAGGAGGACACCCCGTCATCCGTGTCCCCATGCGTCAATGGGTCTTAAAAATAACAGAATATGCTGAAAAATTATTAGAAGATTTAGATCAAGTAGATTGGCCTCATTCCACCAAAGAAATGCAAATAAATTGGATAGGTAAATCAATAGGAGCCAATGTCATCTTTAAGATTAAAGATCATGCCAAGGAATTTACGGTCTTTACGACACGAAGTGATACTTTATTTGGGGCCACATACTGTGTCTTAGCACCAGAACATCCCTTTGTAAAAGAGATTGTAACTGATTCTCAAAGAGCAGAAATTGATGCTTATCTTGAAGCAGCAAGCCATAAGTCTGATTTAGAAAGAACTGAACTCAATAAAGATAAAACAGGTGTCTTCACAGGAGCCTATGCTATTAATCCTGTCAACAATAAAGAAGTTCCTATTTATATTGCGGACTATGTTCTAAGTAGCTATGGCACAGGTGCCATCATGGCTGTTCCAGCTCATGACCAAAGAGACTATGAGTTTGCCAAGAAGTATGATTTAGAAATAATTCCAGTCCTTGAAGGTGGCAATTTAGAAACAGAAGCCTTCGAAGGTGATGGACTCCATATTAATTCTGGATTTTTAGATGGACTCAATAAAGAAGATGCGATTGAAACGATGAACCAGTGGCTAGTCGACAATAAAGTAGGACAATACACCATCACTTATAAGTTAAGAGACTGGTTATTCTCACGTCAACGTTATTGGGGAGAACCAATTCCTATCATTCATTTAGAAGATGGAACTATGCGCAGTGTAGAATTAAAAGATTTACCACTAGAATTACCAGTGGTCGATAACTACAAACCAGGAGAAAGAGGAACTTCACCACTTTCAAATAATAAAGAGTGGCTTCATTTTGAAATTAATGGACAAAAAGCTACTCGTGAAACCAACACCATGCCTCAATGGGCAGGATCTTGTTGGTATTACATTCGCTATATTGATCCACACAATGAAAAAGAAATTGGTAACAAAGACTTATTAGATCATTGGTTGCCTGTCGACCTTTATATTGGAGGCGCAGAACACGCGGTCTTACACTTATTGTACGCAAGATTTTGGCATAAGTTTTTATATGATATTGGGGCAGTCGGTACCAAAGAACCATTCCAAAAATTGTTCCACCAAGGTATGATTTTAGGTGAGAATAATGAAAAGATGTCCAAATCAAGAGGAAATGTTGTAAATCCTGATGACATAGTATTAAGTCATGGTGCTGATGCTTTAAGAGTCTATGAGATGTTTATGGGACCCTTAGAATCAGCCTTACAATGGAACACCCAAGGATTAGATGGGACTAAGAAATGGTTAGATCGTGTCGATCGCTTTGTTCGTTCCAAAGAAGTTGTAGATGTTAATGATGGAAGTTTAGATTTTATATATCATAGTACATTAGATAAAGTAACACATGATATCGATACCCTAAACCTTAATACCGCCATTAGTCAAATGATGATTTTTGTTAACGAAGCCATTAAAAAAGAGACCATTTACCGTCCTTATTTAGAAGGATTCGTTCAAATGTTCTCCTGTTTCGCACCTCACTTAGGTGAAGAATTATGGGAAGCTTTAGGTCATCAAGAATCCATTACCTTTGAAGCTTGGCCACAAGTTGATAAAAGTAAATTAATCTTAGATGAGATTGAAATTATCGTCCAAGTCAATGGTAAATTACGTGGTAAATTTAATGCCAGTAAAGATATTAGTAAAGAAGAAATGGAAGTTAAAGCAAAAGAACAAGTTCCAAGCTATATTGAAGGTAAAGAAATACGAAAAGTTATTGTTGTTCCAGGAAAATTAGTAAATATTGTTGTCTAGACAAAAGGATATAAAGAAGGCTCACAACTAAAAGTGAGTCTTTCTTTTGTTGTGGGGTGATCAAATGATAATGAACTCGCAAAAAGCGCAATCTGTTGACCAACTTTTGCCTGTGGATTATAACGCTGATCTCCCCAAATGGGGTGGTTACGACTACTCAGTTGAACCCGTATTTGATGAGAACGTCCCGTTATTAATTGAACTGTTAAATGAGATAAATTATCTTTAGTAGTGCTAGAAAGAATTTCTAGTTTCGCATATTTACCAGAGGGATGGTTTTTATCCACGACATAAGAAGTATTGGTTTTTCTATCTTTAATAAGATAATCTTCAAGAATTTGTGGTTTTATTTCTTTCTCACAGACGACTTGATATATTTTGGTAAAAGAGTTTCTTCTCATTTGATCACTTAAACGTGAAGCTGCTTTAGATGTTTTAGCAAACACCATTACACCTCCCACAGGTCTATCGAGTCGATGAATAAGTCCTAAATAAGCATCGCCTGGTTTATTATATTTCTTTACTAAAAAATCTTTTAGTAGTGACAAAAGATCTTTATCGTTAGATTGGTCTAACTGACTCGCAACATTGATAGGTTTATTAACCACTAATAGGTGGTTATCTTCATAGAGAATATCTACCATTTCCTCACTTCGCTTTCACTCCTTCATTATAGCCCAAAAGCACTCTATGTCTAGGTCGAATATGATATAATGAACTACGGTGATTAAATGGATTATTTCGCAACGCTCAATCAACAACAAAGAAAGGCCGTGTTTTCAACCTCGCCCTACGTCCGTATTATCGCAGGCGCAGGTTCAGGTAAGACACGGGTTTTAGTGCTACGCTTAGTCCATTTAATAAAGGATATAGGACTAGCACCTCATCGCTTATGTGCCATTACTTTTACGAATAAAGCAGCAAAAGAAATGAATCAGCGCTTAAGTGAATATCTAGGTGATCAAGGATCTGGGGTTTGGCTCAGTACGATTCACTCTTTATGTGTTCGTATTTTACGTGAAGACATCACACATCTACAATATCCTAAAAACTTTACGATTTGTGATAGTGAGGACCAAAGATCAATCTTAAAAGAAGCCTATAAAGAACATGCGGTGGATCAAAAACAATACTCTTATCCTTATATGTTGTCCTATATTTCTAATAACAAGGGAGCGGAAATAAGTCCCTCTCGAGCTATGGAAATGGCAGGCAATTATGAAGTAGATAAACTAAAAGCAAAAGTGTATGACTATTATGAAACACGACTTCAAAAGATGTACGCCTTAGACTTCGATGATCTATTGTTATTTGTCGTGCGCTTATTTAGACTAGTACCAGATGTCCTTAAGAAATGGCAAGGACGTTTTGATACCATCTGTGTCGATGAGTTTCAAGACGTGGATCATATTCAATATGAAATCATTACCAAATTAGCAGGCAAAGAAAATGAGTTATATGTGGTAGGAGATCCAGACCAAACGA
>JAAZEF010000088.1 GCA_012512455.1 Erysipelothrix sp. | reverse complement strand
GATGGCACTCAAGCCAATTGTAGCCCCGGAAACTACTATTGGAAAAAGGAGAATTGACAAATATGCGTCAAACAACTATGGCAAAACCATCTACTGTCGTAAGACAATGGTATGTCGTTGATGCTGAAGGACAAACACTTGGACGTTTGGCTACTCAGGTTGCGACATTATTACGTGGAAAACATAAAGTGGACTATACTCCACATGTTGACTGCGGTGACTACGTTATCGTTATTAATGCTGAAAAAGCAGTAATTTCTGGTGATCAAGAATTCAAAAAAATGTATTATCGTCATACAGGGTATCCTGGTGGCTTAAAAACTCGTTCTACAGGGGAAATGCGTAAGAAGTTCCCTAAACAATGGGTTGAAAAAGCGATTATGGGGATGTTACCTCATACCAAATTAGGCGATGTTCAACGTACCCACTTATTTGTATATACTGGGGACCAACATCCACACCAAGCTCAACAACCAAAAGAGTTTGAATTGAAAGGGTAAGGAAAATTATGGCTAAAACTAAATCTGTACAATATCTTGGAACAGGTCGTCGTAAACAATCTGTTGCTCGTGTCTATTTAACTCCTGGAACTGGTGTTATTACGGTTAATGGTAAATCTTTAGAAGATTACCTTCCATCTGAAGTACAACGTATGGTTGTTCGTGCACCATTTGAAATCACTGAAACTTTAGGCGCATTTGATGCAAACATCAACGTCTTTGGTGGTGGATTCACTGGACAAGCAGGAGCAATGAGACATGGAATTTCAAGAGCACTTCTTGAAGCTGGTGATGACTATCGTCCAACTTTAAAATCTGCTGGATTCTTAACACGTGATTCACGTGGTAAAGAACGTAAGAAATACGGTCTTAAAGGCGCTCGTAGAGCTCCACAATTCTCAAAACGTTAATATATTCGATTATCAATCAAACGAAAACTCTCTATTTACGGAGGGTTTTTCTTTTGTATCAACTCTGAATAATTACATAAAGTAGCAATAAGGTAGCAACAAAGTAGCAAAATTAACACTGTCTATGTATTTGGTAGGTATTTATCATTAAAATAGAAGCAAACATTTATGATAGTTTTGGTATAATAGAATTCCATAAGTAAAGGGTGATAGTTAGTGGAATTAGAGAAATATCAAAGTTTAATTGATTTGGGTGAAGGTCTACTAATCGAATTTAAGGAAAGCAAAGAGAAATTGAACAGAGACGTTTATGAATCTGTTTGCGCTTTTTTAAATCGTAGTGGAGGTCATTTGTTTCTTGGAGTTAAGAATGATAAAACGATAGTTGGAATTAATGAGAAGTATAAAGAGAAAATTAAACAAGACTTTGCCACGATGATTAACAATCCAACTAAAATTAGTCCAACTTATTATCTTACTGTTAAAGAATTTGAGATTGATGGAAAAATCGTATTATATGTATTTGTTCCAGAGAGTTCTCAAGTCCATAGATGTAATGGAAGAATCTACATTCGAAATGAAGATGCTGACTTAGACATTACAGATAATACTAGCTTAGTGGCAAATCTGTATTTTAATAAGCAAAACGGATATACAGAAAACAAGATTTATCCCTATGCAGATTTTAATCAATTGGATTCAAAGTGGTTTCCGAAAGTTAGAAGATATGCTCAAATTCAAAAACCCGATCATCCATGGGGAACCATGAGTGATTTAGAGTTACTTAAAAGTGCTGGTTTATATTTGAAGAATCAAAATACCGGAGAAGAAGGCCTGACTCTTGCTGCTATTTTAATTTTCGGTTCAGAGACCTTAATACAATCTGTTTTACCTCATTATCGAACTGATGCAATATTACGTAAAGAAAATCTTGATAGATATGACGACCGAGATGACATTCGCGTTAATTTGCTTAGTAGTTATGAGAGACTAATGAGTTTTATCTCAAAACATTTAAATGATAAGTTTTATCTTGAGGGAGATCTTCGAATTAGTATTAGGGATAAGATATTTAGAGAAGCAGTTTCTAATTTACTTATACACAGAGAATTTTCAAATCCATTTCCTGCTAAATTCATCATTGAACGTGATAGGGTATATATTGAAAATGGTAACAAACCTCATGGTTATGGAGCCATTGATCCTAATAATTTTTCGCCATATCCAAAGAACCCTACCATTGCTAAGTTCTTTAAAGAAATCGGTTGGGTTGATGAGCTCGGTTCAGGAGTAAGGAACATATATAAGTACAATAAGATATATTCTGGAGCAGATCCTCAGTTCATTGAAGGAGACATATTCAAGATTATTATTCCTCTGAATTCAGCTAGTGACCAAGCTAGTGACCAAGCTAGTGACCAAGCTAGTGACCAAGCTTTAACGGATGTTGAGAAGCTTCTAAAGTACTGTGAGACCCCAAAAGGAATTAAAGAAATAATGGAATATATGGGATATACTAACAGAACATATTTTAGAAATAACATTCTTAATCCATTAATTAAAGAAGAAAAATTATTTTTGACAGAACCAAATAAGCCAACAAGTCCGAACCAAAAATATTATTCAAGAGGCAATTTGCAAACATATTAGACTAATTCTAAGTATCAGGACTTTAAGTTGAAGTCAAATCAGGAGCAATGTCGAAACTGAGGCTCACAAAGCCTGCGTGTCGCATATTTCCGGCTATTTCGAGTGACTGTCTCAATGATAAGTATATTTGCACACAAGGGCACAAAAACCCGAATTATGAACGAAAGAAAATACCAGCCAAGAATCAGACTGGTATTTTCTCTTTTTCACATAAACTAAGGATGATAAATTTTGTTGACAGCATCAATAAGTACATTTACGTCGAGATGAGTATAAACTCTCTCTGTAAGTGACATTGCTCCTTGATGACCTACAATTTTCTTGATTGTAGTTTGATCAACCCTTGCTTCTGCCATAAGGGTTATAAAGGTATGTCGAGCCATGTGTGGTCGATAAGTCATATCTAGTGGCTCAAGAATCTGAATCCAGTATGAATCGTAGTAATTTCGATAAAGGAAGGGCTGATGATCTAGTGTACACAGCAGCGTTTCAGCTTTTGAGTGTACATACCATTGTTTGAAAAAGGGAAGGATACAATTAGCAATAGGTACTCTTCGGATTCCATTAATCGTCTTGCTATTGACAACATCGAAATACTGTTCTTCAAGATTTACATGCTCTTTCTTAAGTTCAAGCATCTCGGAGATTCTCAGCCCAGTATAAATTAGCATAAGAATCGCTTGATAATATCTGTTTTCTTCAGCAAGACTCCAAAGAATATCAAGGTCTTCTTTAGTGAAGGGATTCTGACTTCTTTTACGTGGATTCTTGTGCTTGTGTTTGATGATATCCACATACTTAGAATAGTCTTTAGGGCAAACGTCATATTTCATAGCCCATTTATACATTTGGTTGATAACGACCTTAATTTTTCTTAAGGTAGGATAATCACGTCCTGACTTGTCAATGGCCGATTGAAGTTGATTAATTTTAATATCTTTAAAGACGAGACGGTGTAAAGGTTCTAAGGCTTTGAATGATGCATGATAAGCATTATAACTTCTTGGGGATTGTTCTAAAATAAATTCATCAAACATCTTCCAATAGACTTCCTCAAAAGTCATTGCTTGGTCAAGATCGTAGGGATTGTTGTGATACTCTTGGAGCATGAGAATACCATCTTTGCGCGTCTTGGTATAACCCAATATCTTATAGTCTGGATAAGCGGTTCCTTTTTCGTGATTAACAATTGTGCCAACTTTAATACGAACCATGTACGGATTTGCTCGGTGACCTCTTTGTTTGATAACACCTCCGAAACCTTTGGGTAGACGTTTACTCATAACTCAAACTTCTTAGGGTTATCGTTAAAATAACCAAGTTCTTCCCAGACGAGTTTATCAGGACAGTAGAAGCTAAAGTTGTTGGCGTTTTTCCTTTTACAAGCAAATCCGAAGTTAAGAAATCCTTGTTTGAGTCCTTCTCTTAAGAAGGCGCTCGATTTACCAGTTGCACGAGCAATTTCATCAATAGGTACATTTCTACCTGTGAATTTGGGTGTGTTTGTGTATACGAATTTTGACATTATGTTATTTCCTTTCTTACTTGTGACACTTGTGACACTTTATTATTTACAGCAGTGGGCGATGTAATAAGTGTCATACTGTCATCATTATTAGTCGTAATCGTTTAAGGTAAGGCTTATTAGGCGTTTTTGACCATTACGACTTCTACTAAAAGAGACATTGTTATCCTTTAAAGTGTCACAATGTTTTTCTAAAAATCGATAGAGTCCTTTTGGGTTTTCAGTATAATTAAACTTAGCACTGAGTTCTTGGCAACTTCCTCTAATTTCTTTTGTAGGAAGTTTAGCAAGTGTGTGAATGATTGATAAGACATTTTCGTCAATATGATCTTCAACAGGTTCAGTGTCTTCGTTTAGTATCCAGTTGATACCTTTAGGATCTTTCTTGATTGAAAGTTGTTCTTTAAGATGTCTTAAATTAAAAGACAATGTTGCTGTTGATGAGAAATCATTCTCTATTTCAATTGTGATTGTGCCAGAGGTTGCTGCACTTAGTGCTCTTGATCCAAGTAATGCATCTTGACCATTGAAATTACCTTTCTTAGTGTGGTGGACTAAGATCATGCAAAATGCATTATTCATGGCAAAGTCTGACAATTTCTTTAATAGACCGTAGTTATCAGTGTAACTATCTAAATCCCGTAATTCATACAGATTAGCGTAACAGTCAATAATGACTAATCGCAATTGATCTATCTTGTCATCTAAACCATAATGGATATAGTTTTTCATAGCACTAAAACTTTGTGCATTTTCAAAGTTGTAAATAAGATAGTCATTTGATTGTAAATCTAAGGCTTTAATTCGTTCTTTAGTCTGCGATGCATAGTTATCATT
>JAAZEF010000087.1 GCA_012512455.1 Erysipelothrix sp. | reverse complement strand
GACTCTTTTTGGAAAGAACCCTCATTGACCATCTCTGTTTTAGTAGAAGGAGCTAAGTCAGCTGAACCACCAATAAGTTGAGGATAGTCTTCTTTTAATTTATTTAAGATTGTACCTGAAATGCTTCTTGTGGCAATTGCTTTATCTTCATGTTCCCAATAGGATTCATTATTAACTAATTCTTCTAATGGAATGTCACGATTGTACTCTTCCCACAACTTCGCAAGTTCTGGATATTCTTTACGATAGTTTTCAACTAATGTTTGATGTTCTTTTTCTTGAGCATCACCACGAAGTGCTAATTGATCAAAATGAGCATAGATTTCATCGGAAATCTTGAAAGGTTCGCTTTCATCCCATTCTAATGTTTGACGTGTTTTTGTAATGTTTTCTAAACCTAAAGGTTCGCCGTGTGCTTTTTCTGAACCTTGCTTAGGAGAACCAAAACCAATCTCTGTTTTAATAGTAATTAAAGTTGGTCTATCGCTCTCTTCTTTAGCTTGTTCAATTGCGCGCGCAATCTTACTTAGACGATTACCATCAGCTACTTCGATGACTTGGAAGCCATAAGATTCAAAACGCTTCTCAACGTTTTCACTGAATGCTAAATCGGTACTACCTTCAATAGTAATACGATTTGAATCATAAAGAACAATTAATTTACCAAGACCTAAATGACCTGCTAATGACATAGCTTCAGAAGCTACACCTTCCATCATACAACCATCGCCCGCAATCGCATACGTGTAATGGTCAACCACAGGATAACCTGGGCGATTAAAGATACTTGCAAGATGAGCCTCAGCCATAGCCATGCCCACCGCATTACTTAAACCAGCACCTAATGGTCCAGTTGTTGTTTCTACACCAACAGTATGACGAAACTCAGGGTGACCTGGAGTTTTTGAATTCCATTGTCTGAAGTTCTTAAGTTCTTCGATTGGTAAATCGTACCCAAACAAATGGAGTAATGAATAAATCAACATGGAACCATGACCAGCACTTAAAATAAAGCGGTCACGATTAGTCCACTGTGGATTTTTTGGATTATGTTTTAGATGATGTGCCCATAATTCATAAGCCATCGGAGCAGCACCTAAAGGTAGCCCAGGATGTCCTGAATTAGCTTGTTGTACACCATCCATAGATAGTACTCTGATTGCATTTACAGCATTCTTAGTTATATTTTCCATATTTTCCTCCTACAAGACAATAATACCACATAACTTAATCTTTCTCATTAAATAATGATGAGTGTTTCTTAAGGTACTTAAGCACTCCTTCTTCATCATTTGTGTGTTCTGTATGAGCATCTGACATCGCAAGTGCTCTAGTCGATCCATTCTTCATAACCACAGGATGTCCAACTACTTCTAACATCTCTAAATCATTATCTGAATCACCAAAAGCCATCACATGTTCTAAATCAATTTTCTTTTTTGCCATCATTTCTTTTACTGCTTGACCCTTATTAATACCCTTAGGAATGATATCAATCATATAGTCTCCCGTATGAGCATAGTCAATCGTTTCAATCTGTTTTAAATGAGCGATCACTTGTTCATATTGTGCTTGATGATAAGTTCCCAAGAAGATGGTAGTGATGGATTCATCAAAGATACCTTCATAGTTATTATCAATAACACGCTTTAAATCTTTGAATAAATCCTTATGAACATCATTAAGATATAGTGGTCCTAAATCAAGATAATCTTTCTTTGAATACACTGTATCTAAGGTCTTAAAGAAACCCATGATGGGTCTTTCTTTAACAAAATTTACAATCGTTGAGAGTGTTTCTCTATCAAAAGCATGTTCAATCACTTCTTGATGTGAGGTATAGACCGCTCCATTGGATGCGATAAAATCAATTCGTGGATCAAGTTCATTCACTAAATACTTCACATAGAAATAAGGACGACCTGTCACAATAGTGACATCTATCCCATTGTCTAACAATTCAATCAAATAGTTTTTTGTATCAATCGATACCAAGCTATTGTTATCTAATAATGTTCCATCTAAATCTAAACAAATACTTCTAATCATTCTCTATCAATTCCAAAAGTGAAGGATTAAACTCTTTAGATTTAATCATATCTATTTCATGACGATATGGTGCTTTTTTATTAACATAAGGTGTTTCCAAAATCTTACACAAATGAGCTAAGCGTGGATGATAAATGACTTCTAAAAGATGGTCAAAGCCAATTTCACCAAAGCCAATATTCGCATGGCGATCTTTACGTGCGCCCTTAATGTTTTTTGAATCATTCACATGAATTACACTTAAGTGTTCAAGTCCAATAATGTCATCAAAGGTATCTAATAAATGATCCACATTGCTGAGATCATAACCTGCATCATGAATATGACATGTATCCAAACAGACACCAAGACTACTGTTATCTTTGACACCTGCTCTAATATCACGTATTTGTTCAAAGGTAAAACCAACTTCTGACCCTTTACCAGCCATAGTCTCTAGTGCTATCTTCAAGTCTTTCATATCTACTTGTTCTATGACCATATCTAAGCCTTTTATAATTTGAGCAAGTCCTACTTCATCACCTGCTTTTACATGTGAACCAGGATGTAAGACTAAGACTTTTGAACCGATGGCTTGAGTACGCTTAATCTCTTCGACTAAAAAAGAATGAGCTAATTCAAACACTTCAGGTTTCACAGTATTGGCCAAATTAATAATATATGGCGCATGCATAATGATGTTGTCGGAATCAAATCCAACTTCCTTCATATACTCTTGTGCTTCTTCTATCTTGAAGCGATCGGTAGGAATTCTTCTCGTATTTTGAGGAGCCCCTGAATAAATCATTAATGAATTCGCTCCATAACTGAGCGCTTCTTTAATGGCTCCTAATAAATAATGAGGAGCTGACATTGAAACATGAGAACCAATTTTTAACATAACGACCTCTTTTCACATCTTCTATTATAGTCTAAATATGAAAAAAAGGCTCCAACATTGTTGGAACCTCTTATTTTAACTTTATTTTATAGTGCGAAGTTTAAGACTAAACCTGCAATGATACCACCGATAATTGCTGCTGCAATATTACGAGTAGTATGTTTATCAAATTCTCCACCAGTTACTAGTGAAGCAACTAATAGACCAACACCTGCTGCAAGCCCCATGTCAACCCATGCACCTGTTTGGTGAATAAGTCCGTAACCATGGTTAATAGCCCACATAACACCAACGATGAATAGTGCAGATAAGAATCCACCAATTTCACCGAACTTCTCTACGAAGCGTCCCCAGATCATTCTGATGATAAATGGGAACATTGCTGCGCCAACAAATGTGGCGATACCTAATTGAATTGTCATTATTTATTCCCCCTATTTGTTGTCTTTCGCGATGTCTTTTTCGACTAATCCAGCTACTAGACCACCAACAACTGCTCCAGCTAGTACTACTAAGATAGTAGGAACTGCAGCAACTAAGAAGTCTGCGCCTTCTCTGATTGTATCGTTAGCAATACCAGCGATACCAACGCCCATTCCTAAATCAATGAATCCTGAGTTAGGACCATGACCTACAAGGTTCATAGAGTGGTTCATGAACCACATTGGACCAATAATTAACAGACCAGCTAAAATTCCACCGAGATAACCGAAGTCTGAAGTTATAACTCCGCCCCATACGCCCATTACTAGGGTACCAGCGAAGAAATAACCAATAATACTACGTAACCATTTCATAAAGTTTTATTCTCCCTTTTCTTTTTTTCCTTAAATTAAATTTTAATTTAGACAAACGCTACGGCTGAATGATTTTTATTTTGACACCCCTCCTTTGTCTTACTTAATCACACAGATGTAAACGCTTTCTACTACTATCTTACAGATTTGAAGTTGTATTGTCAATACCTTTTTCAAGTAGTTGCAATGTCTGACGCACACGCATCTTTGCGTCTGCCTGAATTTCAATAACCTGTGCATCTTGCATTAGCGCAAGTTGCTTTAACTGATAAGCAATAGCCGTGTGATTTGAAGCCCCTATTACTAAAAAAGTGTCCCCTATGGATAGTTGACTCACTTTATAAATTGCCTTCTCATAATTTGGCGCACTATCGCCATATAATACAGGTTTTTCATAAAGCCTGTCACAATAAGGTAACTCCTGCTCACTGGGAAGCGTTCCATGTAAATTAAGTACTTTTTTTGAACCGGCCATTTCATGCAGACCGTCGATGTTCATTGTAATGATTTCAACATCATATTCTGCCAAAGCAAAATGAGCATCGTTTGGATTCGCGTTATCAATAACTCTTTTCAGAGCTTGAATTGTTTCTCTATAATCTTGAGGGTTAACATTCGCATACTCACGAAACAGTTTATCTCTCACATCAGGATGATCCATAAAGGTATCGATCCCTGAGTCTTTAGATATGCCAGCTCCTGTGAATGCCAGAATCATTAACAGCGATAACTCTCAATTAAATCTACACGTGTTCCGTGACGTCCGCCCTCAAATTTTCCTTCAACAAAAGCCTTAGTAATCGCAATCGCCAATTCATCACCCACAATACGTGCCCCTAAAGCTAACACATTCGCATTGTTATGACGACGCGCTAAATCGGCCATCAATTCATTAGTACAAACTGCTGCACGAGCACCTTTGACCTTATTGGCAGCAATTGAGATACCAATGCCTGTTCCACAAATAATAATCCCTAAATCGGCTTCTTCTTTGACCACCGCATTGGCGACCTCTTTACCAAATTCAGGATAGTTCACTGAATCAATTGAATCAGTTCCTCTATTAATGACCTCGTGTCCCCACTCTTGTAATTGCTGTGTTAATAACTTTTTCATTTCAACACCCGCATGGTCATTGCCAATCATAATCTTCATTTCTTAACTCCTCACTTTCACATATTGAACCGCAATACAGCCTATCCCAGTATGGACACCCACCACAGAAATCAAATCTGTTAAATAGATGTCGGTTTTTGGAAATCTTTCTTTCAACATATCCAAGAAATACTGTCCATTGGCCTCATCTAAGACATGGACCACACAAATACGATAGCGCTCATCCACTTGATGTTCTGCGAAATAATCAGATACAACTTTCATAGCTTTCTTCATCGTTCTTACTTTAGTAAAAGACTCAATTTTGCCCTTAGTCTCTTCATTCAGATATAATACAGGATTTATTTTCAAAAAGCCTGCCAACTTAGCTGCCAAAGGTGTCAAACGACCCCCTCTTGCCAGATGGTCCATATCTGTTGGTAACACAAAAGTAACACTATGATCAATCATATCTTGTAGAACTTCTTTGATCTCATTTATTTCTTTGTTTTCTTTAAACATCTCAACAGCTTTAAGTGCACATTCTAATTGAACACGAGCCGTGGTATAACAATCAAAGTAATCAAAAACAATATCGACCTGAGAGGCAATCGTTTTCATCGCGGAGATGGTAGACGAAAGACCAGTCGTAATAGGTACCGCGAAGATTCGTTCATAACCTAACGCCTTGATTTCTCTAAACTTAGCTTCGATATCGCCCAAGATTGGTAATGATGTTTTAAGTAACTTACCATTTTTTACCATTTCATAGGTGTCTAAAATAGTAATGTCGACGCCCTCACGATAAGATGTTTCGCCATCTATCACTTGTAAGGGAACCACAAATAAGTCAGCTGGAATTTCTAGGTTCTCATAATAGATATTTGAACCACTATCTGTAATGACTGCTGTTTTCATTGCAAATCCTCCATATGACTTATTATAACGTATTAATTAGCGTTTCTGTACCTTTTTGACATATTGTAAGGCAAGAGTACCAATTCCTACATGGGTCGCGATAACTCCTGGTAACATATTATATCGTTTCTCAATCCCTGGAAAAGCCTCGTCAATCTTAACTGTTAAGGCATCTGTGCGCTCATCCGCATCGACATTTAAAAAGTAAATAATATAATCATCCGCATTAACACCACGTTTCTCTAAATGTTCTATAAAGGTACTTAATACCTTACGCTCACTACGCACGACTTCTAATTTTTCAATCGCCTTCATATGGTGTTCAAAATATAAAATAGGTTTAAGTTTTAAGAGAGAACCTAACATGCCACTGGTTTTAGACATTCTACCTGATTTAACTAAACGATTTAATGTTTCCGGTGAAATAATCGATCCATTGATATTTAAAGAATCCTGTAAAGCAATCATAATATCATTATGACCAACACCTTGTTGATTCATCTCTAATATAGCATCTGCCATATAACCTACAGGTCCTGCTATCGTAAAGGTATCAATCAATTCATAATGAGTAAAATCAGTCATCTCAATTCCTATTGAAAATGAGTTAAGAGTCCCTGATAATTCTGATGTAATAGATAGAATATAGGTAAAATCATAATCTTTTTTCTTAATCTCATTAAGGATATCGACTACTACTTGAGTATGAGGTTGAGATGTCGTCATCGTCGCATCTTCTTTCAAAAAGGAAATCCAATCTTCTTCCTTTAAGTCAATTAAATCTTGATATTCTTTCTCATTTACTATGACCGATAAAGGGGCCATGTACACATCTGGATGTTCTTTTAATGTTTCACTTAAGAGTGCCGTACTATCGACAACAATCGCTATTTTTCTCATATTAAATCCTCCAATTCAAAAATAATCATACCATTAACCATTTGATAGTCAAACCATTTGTCCTTTCGTGACAAAACCGTCACGGATTATATGTTACAATAGTTTCATGAATTACATTCAAGAAAACATCATCCATGAGATGGAAATTAAAAAATCTAAATTTATAACTTACCTCTTTTTTGTCGACTCTGAAGAAGAAGCCAAAGAACATTTAGTTAACATCAAGAAACAACACCCTAAGGCTAATCACCACTGTAGTGCCATGGTCATTGATGAAATCGTGCGTTCAAATGACGATGGGGAACCTGCTAGTACTGCCGGTCTTCCTATGTTACAGACATTACAAGGTGAAGGGATGAATCATATCTTGGCTATTGTTGTACGCTATTTTGGTGGCATCAAACTAGGTAAGGGCGGACTTATTCGAGCCTATGGCCATAGTGTCAGTGAAGCCTTAAAACAGACCGACTATTATGTGGAAGAACTCATTTCCATCTATAAAATAATAACTCCTTTTGATCAAATGAATATCATTGAAACTAAGAGTGAACCTAAGGCTAAAATCATGGATCGACAATATGATCAACTTGCTACATTTACTTTAGAAGTCTATGATACTTCTATTCTAGAAGAATTAGTCGAATTGTCTTCTGGAACAATTGATATTTCTCATCAAGAAGATATCAAGCGACTGATAAAAAAACACTAGAGACCAAGCTCTAGTGTCACTGGACAATGATCTGATCCCATTATGGAATCTAGAATATCTGCCTTTTTTATTTTGTCCTTTAAATCTTTTGAGACTAAGAAATAATCAATTCGCCAACCCACATTTCTTGTGCGAGATTGATGAAAGTTTGACCACCAACTATAGCGTTCTTTGACATCTGGATGTAAATATCTAAAGGTGTCAACAAAACCATAATGATCTAAAAACTGTGTCATCTTTTCTCTTTCTTCATCCGTAAAGCCTGCTGATAAGCGATTAGATTGAGGATTCTTTAAATCAATCTTTTGATGAGCTACATTGAGATCTCCACAAACAATAACTGGTTTGTGTTCACTTAACTTCGCACAATAACTTTGAAAGAGATCTTCCCACTCCATACGATAAGAGAGACGTTCTAATTCTCTTTTAGAGTTGGGTGTGTAGACAGTGATCACATATTTATCTTCATACTCAGCACATAAGACCCTGCCTTCAGTATCATGTTCTTCATAGCCCATGCCTAAGGTCACATTCAGTGGCTTTTCTTTAGTAAATAAAGCGACTCCTGAATACCCTTTTTTAACCGCATAGTTATAGTAACAATGATATCCTTCAGGATTAAAGTCAGCTTGTCCTTCTTGCATCTTGATTTCTTGTAAACAAAAAACATCCGCATCGAGCTGATTAAATATATCTAAAAAACCTTTATTGAGTACTGAACGAAAACCGTTCACATTCCAAGAAATGTATTTCATAAGAAAAAATAGGTAGGTTAAACCTAACTATTTCATCCTCCACATTTCACTGAATGGAATATAAGGTACTTGATCGACAAATTCTTTCGCTTTCGTACGATGTGCTTTAGAATCGCCACCGCTTTCTTCACGAAGCAAATCACGATTAGACATGTACTGAACATAAATCAATTTCTTAAATAAGAACCATGTGGCGATATTTCTAAAGATAACTACCGAACGGTCATTAACTTTCTTAATATCTTCATTAGTATTGTCTAATAGTTCTTGAGCAAACTCCATTAAGAATGATTGTAAATCATAGAAGCCATTATAATAGCGACGATCTAATTTACGTTGGAATGGTCCAACTCTAAAGTTTGGTTCACCAAATGAGTTTAAAATTTCTACAACTTCCTCCACATGAGCATAAGTGATCATAAGGATTTCATTTCGACATTCTTCAAAAATCGCATATTGTTCAGTTAATAAATAATACATTCCTTTAGCAAGGAAGTAGTCGATTTTACGATCTCCATCCGCAATAATTAGGCCAAATTCTTTATCGTTAATTGTTCCATATAGAATAACTGACACATCAAAATAATTATAAGGTAATTTGAAAACGTCTTTATAACGAATGATTTGGTTACTGATGGTCTTTTTATTTACGTTAAATCGAAACTCTGTACATACCATTAAATCGGGGAATGCATCATGAATTGGTTGAAGTTTTTCTTTCAATGCTTCGTTTTCAGTCACATTCAAAAAATCTTCTAAAAATCCATTAAATTTAGTCTGATTCGATCCTTTCCTACTATCTTCTATTTCTCTAAGTATTTCTACTACTGCCATATTACCCCTCCTGATTCATCATTAATTATTACATAAATAGCACAGAAATTAAAGATTTACACCATTTAACCTCAGTTGTCCACTTAATTTACTAACCCACATGATATAATTGTCCACAAAGGGGGCTTAGACATGAATAAAACCCATATTATTAATACTTCATGGAGACAACACCTCATTAACCATCTTACCCAAAAACAACCACTTCTCTTTGGCCAACAGTTCAAAAGTTTTCGCCAAGCTTTCTTTCCTTTTGACAATAAAAAGCTTACTCAACGCTTTAATCAAGCCTATATTCTGCTTCAACAACATCAAGATTCTTTCCCCCAGCTTAAGGCATCTCTTGTCTATCCTCAATCAGTTCAACAACTCTTAGACTTCATCGATGAGTGTGATCAATTTGAAATAGATTTAAAACAAATAAAATTAAATCTACCTCTATTTCAAGAGGTCATAGACATCTGTCAATTCCTCTTAAATCACATTGACTATCGACCTTTTCTTTTACCTCAATACCCACAAAACATAACTATCTACCCTCAGTATTTAAGTCCTTTTCAACAACATTTCATTGATAAACATCAATTGAAATTAGAGAACCAAACACTATATAATCCACAAATTACAGCCTATCAAGCGTTAAATAAACGCCAAGAAATTGAAGGCTTAGCTCAAAAAATAGTGAATGAAAATATCGAATCATTAATTATTTTAGTTGGTGATTTAGACAATTATCTTCCTGATATCAAAAGAATATTTAACTCTTATCAAATCAAATATTCTTGTTCACATAACTCGTATCCAATTCTGTTTTTACAATTCTATCATCATGTCATGTTTTATTTAACCAATGACTTTCAACATAAAGAAGATTATGAAAAACTATCCACTTTTCCTTTCTTAGAACTCAAAGATGATTTAAGAATTTCTGAAGTCCTTATAAAAATATTTAATCATCTCCAACAATATAATCAAGAATCTGAGGTGTACGTTCTCAAGGAAAGAATCGAAAGTCTTAGCGATGACTTAGATTCTCCTTATTTTGGGGTACTGTTAAAACATACATTACTTCAACCTTTAAGTATTCAACACAAGGATTCAAATCAAATCATTGTGGCAGGGTATCAAGATTATCCACCCTTCATAACCGATCAAATGGTCATATTGGGCATTAATACTCAAAGTTACCCTGCCTTTAGTGAACAACAAGGATTAATTAATGAATCATTTCTTCAACACATCCCCAACTATCCTACCTTAGAGAAAAGAGTTGCCTTTCATAATAGTCAAATGGAGAACATCTTTAAGTGTAGTAAAGAACTTATCATTAGTTTTTCACTCATGGATTATGAGGGTAAGACTTTTGAGAAACCCCTCATTGTCGATAAGATGAATTTAGAGTTTAAGAAATGGCCCATCATAGAGGGTAATCCACTTCCTTTGAGCATTAAACCATTAACTAGTGAGTTAGCCCAACAACTCTTCTTTAGAGACCATCAACTCTTTGGTTCTGTATCATCATTTGAAACCTATTTTAAAAACTCCTATCAATACTTTATTGAACGAGGTCTAAAAGTAAGAAGACCACAACCACTTGGACCTGATGAAGCCTTAATGGGTACTATTAATCATGGCATCATGGAAAACTTAGTCAGAGACTTTCCAAACTATGTGGATGTATCCTTAGAGACTATTGAACAATACACTCAAAATGAATATGAAAAACATCTAACTGATACTCCTTTTCATCAATTTCTAATGAAACGTAATATCAAACAAATTGAGTTACTACTTAGAAAATTAAAACTGTATGAACAAGATAATCCTTATCAAACATTAGGTCATGAGGAAACATTTAAACATTATACCCAACTGATTAGTGATGATAGAATTGTCATTAATGGGATTGTAGATCGAGTTGATGGTAATGAGAGCGAAATGTTAATTCTTGACTATAAATCATCAGATCAGTCACTGAGTCAAAAAGAAGTCCTCAATGGTCGTAAACTTCAACTGATCACTTATGGCATGATTTTAAGTGAATTACACCAGAAGAATCTTATGGGTGTCTACTACATCAATATGAATACCAATTTTATTAATACCAGTCTTTTTCAATATTCACTGACTAAAGGGATCTTATCTGCTAAGAGTGTTGATGAAACTTTTAGTAGTGAGAGTCGACTTAAGGGCATGAGTTTTAATGTAGATAATGATCATCCCTTAGTGAATCAATTAAGAGTTAAGTATTATAAAAATGGTAACACCGCAGGTCTCTTTGATCTAAAGAAGACTAGGGAACATTTCAATTTAATCTATGAACATCTCTATGACGCATTGAGACAAGGTGATATTACACGCTATCATGAAGTGAGTCTCTCTAAATACTTTGAGATGAGTGATCTTCAGCGTTATAAACAACATCGTTTTACCAAGAAAGTCTTCATGGATTATGAAGACATCGATTTTGACTTTAACTTAAATAAAGGAGCAAATCATGAAACATAATGCTCAACAATTAGAAATTATTAATGCGTTAGGAAAGAATATCATGGTAGCCGCATCTGCCGGTGCTGGTAAGACGACCGTTCTTATTAGTCGTTTAATGAAGCGTATCCAACAAGATCAGGTCTCTGTGAATCAAATCTGTGCCATGACCTTTACGGAAAAAGCCGCGACTGAAATGAAGAAACGACTAGCTGCTTCATTAAATAAAGCTTATGAAGAAAGTCCTACATCTTTTCTATATTCTCAACTCCAACAATTAGAGACTGCTCAAATCTCGACCATTCACTCCTTTTGTTTGAGTGTAATTAAAGAGTTTGGCTATTTAATTGGTTTTGATCCTGCGCGCACTAGTAATATTTTATCCAATAATTCATTGGAACACCTTAAACATCTAGCTATCCAAGAAGTTTTTGAATCCTATTATAAAAAAGATGACCCCATCTTTCTTGAGGTCTCTTCTTGGTTTTCAAGTCGTCCCTTAGATGTCTCATCTTTTCAAAAAGCAATCATGGATATTTATAATACCTCACAGATTCATCTGGATAGTCAGATATTTCTTGATGATTTATTGACTCCCTATCACGCGACTAGCTTTGAAGAACTCCCTATCATCTATCAAGAGACCTATCGCCATTTTATGAGTATTGTTGTCAAAAGTTTGAATTCTTTAATTGATACTTTAGAAAATGTATATCTTAGTGAGGTTGAGAAACAAGATGATAAAACTTATCAACAAATTGTGGAGATGGATCAACAACTTCATAATCTATTAGATGTTGTTACAACAAGATCACTAAGTGAGATATCACAACAAGCTCAACTTACTTTTAAGTGTACGATTAAAACCATTAGAGGTGAAGACACCTTTAATCAAGCTCGTAAGAACTTATTTGACTCACTTAAAATATTTCTTGACACCTTCTTCTATCAAGATGACTTAGAAATTGTTTCAAAAGAACAAAGAGCTCACATTCAATTGATGATTGATCTCACAAAAGCTTATGGTCAACACTTTGAAACCTTGAAACAAAAACATACAGCGCTAGACTTTAATGATATTGAACATTTAGCGTATCAAATTCTTTGTTACAAGGAGGCCAGTGATACCCTAAAGAATCGTTATGAAGAAATCTTAGTCGATGAGTTTCAAGACTCCAACTTCTTTCAAGAGGCCATTGTTAACCTAATATCTAAGGGAAACAATGTCTTTAGAGTGGGAGATGTTAAACAATCTATTTATGGCTTTAGACATGCTAAGCCGGATATTATGAGAGCTCATCTTAATAATCCTGACAATGAAGTATATTATCTATCGAATAACTTTCGTTCCAAAGAAAACATTGTCGAGTTCAACAACATGGTGTTTAAACAGGTGATGAACATCGAAGAATTTAAAGATTCTTATACCGCACAAGATGAAGTAACTGTCGGATTAGATTCTCAAAAAACTCAACAAGTACCAGTCGTTTTACATCTGCCAGAGAATAAACAAGAAGTCATGGAAGATGAAGAAGTTTTAACACTTCAAAACGCGAAACTAATTGCACTGACTATTGCGAAAAGTATACAACGACAACACAAATCAGGCAAATCATATAAAGACATGTGTGTCTTAGTTCGATCTCATATTCGTAAGGTGGAATTAAAGGAAGCTTTTGAGACCTTTGATATCCCTTATTATTTTGATGATAGAGAAGGCTTTACCCATGCTTATAGTGTCCAAGATGTTCTCAATGGCATTCGTTTATGTCAAGATCCTTCCAGTGATTTCTATTTAAGTTATTTTCTACTAAGTAACTTTGGTCAATTGGATGAAAATAGTTTGGCCACACTAAGACTTCACTCATCTTCTTCACTCATGAGTAATCTTAATGAACTTTATCCTCATTTATATCAATCACTTCAAGAATTAATTAAACTTTTTAATAAGACGTCACTCTCAGAATTTCTAAATCATCTCTATTCTTTTAATAATTATTATCATGACCATTTACCCTTAGAACAAAAGAGTAACCTTGATTTACTTTATCAAAAAGTGGTGGACTATGAACAAACAGTTCATACAGGTTGGACTGGCTTTATGGAACAAATAGCTTTTGTTGAAGATAACGATAAAAGTTCTAACGCTGTCGCGATTGATGAGAATGAAGATGTCGTCAAAGTCCTCACAATTCATCAGTCCAAAGGCCTACAATTTCCTATTGTCTACTACTTCAGTAGTTCTAAGTTGAACATTCAAGATTCCAATGCGTCATTGATTATTGATGGGGATATGGGCATCGCCTTTTATCATCATGATGACATCAGTAAACGTAAACATCTTTTACGTGTCATCATTGAACAAAAGAACCAACTGAGTGAAATAGAGGAATCCTTACGCTTATTGTATGTAGCTCTTACTAGAGCCCAAGAACAACTTCATATTGTTGACATACTACCATCACAAGACTTATTAGAACCTGTCAGTTCTTATTCATTACTTAATAAAGAGGGACATACCTTATCTATCTTAAGAAGTTTAATTAATCCTAAACTTTACTCAATAGAATCTAATACCATTGATGTGTTATCGACATTAAAGAAAGAAACCACATTTTCACCTAGCTTTACTCTACCCTCACCCACTTATTTTCAACCTAAAGAAACTATTCCATACAAGGTTACACTTGATCTAAGTGGCACCCTTTCCTCAAGTGAAAAGGGTACCTATTTACACCAACTCTTAGAACATTGGCCACAACATCAATTCTCAGATGATTATCTTGAGGATAAAAACCTTAACCAACAAGCCATTAATCAATTGTTAGCCTTTAGAGATAATTCATTTACCCAACACCTTCATACTCAACAATTTGGCTATGAGATTGGCTATGCGACAAGGGAAGAGGTTGGGATCATGGACTTCATTTCTGTCAATAATAAGGAAGTAGTCCTTGTTGACTTCAAGAGTGATCGTGTAGATAGTGAACAAACTCTAATCGATAGATATCAATCTCAAATAGATCGTTACTCTCAAGTCCTCACATTACAATATCCACAACATAATGTTCAAACTTATATTTATTCATTGGTCTTAGAGAAATACATTCATATTAAAAAAACACAGAATTAATTCAATTCTGTGTTGTTCTTATTTTAGTAATTGTAATCTTAATACTAATTGTTCTAATTCATCTTGATTAGTTGTTGAGTGAATCGTAGACGCTTCTTTAAGCACCATGGGTGACTCATACATACTTGCGGAGAGAGTCGCTGCTTTAATCATCTCTAAATCATTCATGGAATCACCAAAGGCGATATAGTCTTGAATGTTAAGCTTCTCAATGCCTACGGCTTTATTAAAGCCATCTAACATCACATCCACATACGAGGAATGACCCTTGGCATATCTTAATTGTGGATATTCCTCTAAGATTGAATAGTCATGACCAAAAATCATGAAGGTATAAGTAACATCACCATTGTATTTCTCATAGGGTAATGGTTCCTCATTAAGTTTACTGAAGACTTCTAAGACCGCAGTATTATGAGGACTCACTAGTTTCCAGCTTTGACCCTGTAGTAATAGCGCAATCCCTAAATCATTGGCCTTCTCAATAATTTCCTTCATTAATGGCTTCTCTATTTCCGTAACTGAAATGGGTTGTTCAAATGGATCAAGGACTACTTGACCATTGTTTAAGACAAAACCATCCCAAGAGATCATATCTTTTATTTCTGGTTGTAAGGAACCTAAGGAACGTCCGGTTGATAAATAACAACGATAACCTTGTTCTTTTAGTGCTTTGATGACTCTAGTAGTAGATTCATCAATCTCATTGGTGCGTGGATTGACCAAGGTACCATCAACATCAAAAAAGAGATCTTTTATAACTGCCATTTTTTCTTAAACGTCCCCTCTAATACATCTTGTAATATTGTCATGACCCCTTCTTCATTGTTAGTAGGTGCCATAAAGTTTGAGACAGCTTTTATTCGATCGACAGCATTAGCCATCGCAAACGAATAATCGACTGCTTCTAACATTTCATAATCATTCATATAATCACCAAAGACAATCACTTCATCTTTTTGGATGTTATATTTATTCATATACTCTTGTAGCGCAACTCCCTTATTGATTGTTGAACTCATCACATCCCACCAGATATCACCTGAATGAACAATTGAAATATGTTCTTTGTCATCAAACAGGTGTTCTAAGTGTAATTTGGTTGAAAAGTCTAAGAGTGCTACTTTACCAATCTTATCATCCACTTCATCATAGGACTTATGAATAATTTGTTTAGCATAATAAATACTTACTTCATCAATAATCTTTGGTTCTTGATAGTCTAGACGATGAGCTCCTTGAGTTCCAGACATCATTAAAGGCACCTCATAGGGAATGAGGCGCTCCATAACTAGTTTAGTTTCTTCATCGCTCATGGTATTAGCGAACACTAAGCTATCCCCTTCATAAACAAAGGTGCCATTGTCGCTAATAAAGACCATGTCATTTACATGTTGTTCAAAATGTCTTCTCAATGATTGAAACTGTCGACCACTTCCTGCACAAAACTTAATATTTCTTTTCTTAAGTTCATCTAACATTAAATCAAATTGTTGTGGGAGCTGTTTATCATCATTAAGTAAAGTACCATCCATATCCGAGACAATTAATTTAATCATTAAACAACTGCCAAATGTTACTTACAGGATTACGCTTCACGATCGCTTCAACAGTTTTAGCTAGCATATAAGCGATAGAAATTTGTTTAATCTTTGGCTCCTTCTTCATTTCTGGTGTCAATTCAATTGAGTTAGTCACTACAAGTTCACGAATAGGAGATTTATGGATTCTCTCTAAAGCTGGACCCGATAAAATACCATGCGTACAAGCACAGTACACATCTTTAGCGCCACGCTCATACAACATTTCGATCCCACCAACTAATGATCCACCAGTGTCCACGATATCATCAATAATAATCGCAATCTTACCTTGTACATCCCCGATTAAACTAACAGCTTCCGCCACGTTAGGTTGGGTACGACGTTTATCAATAATCGCAATCGTAGAGTTAGGAATGACATCACTTAGTTTACGAGCTCTGGTCGCTCCACCATGGTCAGGTGAGACGATAACCACTTGGTCTTCAAAATGTTTTTGACGATAATATTGTCCAATAATGGAGACCGCAGATAAATCATCGATCGGAATATCGAAGAATCCTTGGATCTGAGGAGCATGTAAATCAATGGTGACAACACGATCTGCCCCTGCAACTTGTAGTAAGTCAGCCATTAGCTTTGATGTAATGGGTTGACGGGCACGTGCCTTACGGTCTTGTCTAGCAT
>JAAZEF010000086.1 GCA_012512455.1 Erysipelothrix sp. | reverse complement strand
CCATTCCAGTCGTAGTCTTTGTTTAGTCCGATATTTTCGGTCACGGACAAGAGCGAAAAACGCTCGTCTACCTTTTTACTGTACTTTGATGCAAGATTAATTACTCTAGTCTCTTGATGTGTTTTAGAACGAGAAAACCCTTTTTCAATCTCTCCTAATACTTCTAAGGATAATTGACCACCCTTATATACAATCGCATGGTTCTTGACCATTGCGTAACTATCTTTTGCTTTATGGACAACATCAAAGTTCCACTCTAATTCATTAAAGGCAATAGAAGCCCCTTGAATCTCAATGTGAGAATGACGGCCAACTAGATGATAGTCACTACTCTTTTTATGACGACCATTGCTAAGTTCGCCATAATTAGCACTCACTGTCGCATGATCATAAATTGTAACTACTTCATTGACCTTTAAGCTCAAATCAGAGCGATTCATATATAGAAAACTCCACTGTGATGAAGCTAAAAAGTTAAGATTTAAATTAAGATTACCTTCACCATAAACATTTAATAAAAAAGTTCCTGATGAATTCTCTAAACCAACAATTTCTAACTCTAAGTCATCAATAACAGTCACATTAAGTGTAGAAATTTGATCACTAGTTAGTTCAAATCTTGAAGAATTTTCAATGTTATATTCACGTACTTGATTAGTCAACATTTTTAGTTCCTTCACTGACTGCACAAGTTTGTAATGAGACGCGTGGTTTATCGGCATTGGCTTGAATATCACGATTAGTGACATCGATACCATACTCATCTTTAATCCAATCATATCCTTCGCTATCCACACGATTGACAAGTGAACCATCACCATCAACCACAATTCTACCATCGATCATGATATGAGTATGTGTCGGTATAATTTGTTGGAAGAATCTTTCATAGTGAGACACAATTAACATGCCTGTATCACTCTTCTGTGCCATTTCCTTAATCGCATTAGCAACAATACCTAAAGCATCGATATCGAGACCTGAGTCAATCTCATCTAGCATGGCGAATTTAGGTTCTAATAATAACATTTGTAAGATTTCGTTGCGTTTCTTTTCTCCACCTGAGAAACCATCATTAACAAAACGGTGTGCTAGATCCTCTTTCATATCTAAAGTGTCAATGGCACCTTCCATCTTTTTAACAAACTCAAAAAGACCAACAGGTTCTTCACGACGAGCATTCATTGCTGCTTTCATGAAATCTGAGTTGGTAACACCTGACACTTCTTGTGGATACTGCATCCCTAAAAAGATGCCAGCACGTGAACGTTCATCAACTTCCATCTCTAAAACATCTTCACCATCAAAGGTAATTGAACCTTGGGTAACTGTATAAGATGGGTGTCCCATAATAGTTGATAAGAGTGTTGACTTACCATTACCATTAGGTCCCATAATTGCATGTATCTCATGTGAATTCACTTCTAAATTCACACCTTTAAGGATTTTATTCCCCTCAATCTCCACGTGGAGATCATTTATAACTAATTTTGACATTGCAATTCCTTTCTATTCTTTGACTATCTTGTCTTAATACAAACAATATTATAGCACAACACCTTAATATTTTTCTAAACTGTACCCTTCAGTGTAATTAAAGCTTTGCATGTTATGATAATTTAGCTTATAATTAGCACTGTTGAAAAGGAGAAACCCATGAATAAAATACTAAAAAATTATTGGTTTGTTATTTTAGTCGGCCTTGTCTTTCTAGGTGGGATCGTTTACTTCATTAGTGATGGTCTTTCTGGTGTCGCAAGCGCTAAACAAATCGATGGAAAAGATATTGCTTTTTCTATTAATGACGTTAACTATACGGCCGATGAACTCTATGACGAATTAGAGCCACAAATGGCTAACAACTTATTGGTCATGGCATTTGAACAAAATGTCATTGGTCAAACTGTAGAATTAACTGAGGATCAAAAAACTGATGCTCGTCTACAAGCTGAAGAGCTTTGGACTTCATATCAAAGTCAATTAGGAGATCTTGCTGAATCGATTATGGATACAGCGATGCAATCCATTGGTTTTATTGACCATACACACTTAAGTGAATACTTTGAATTTATGACTGCTCGTCAAATGATTATTGATAATTACTTTGAAGAAAACTTCGATATCATTTGGCCACAATATGAAGAAACTTATTCACCACGCTTTGTATCACATATTATCGTAAACATTGAAGATTTTGATAACATTACCAAAGAAGAACAAGATCGTATGGATGAAATCGATCGCCAATTAAATAATAATGAGGCCTTTGCTGAAGTAGCTAAAGAATTTTCTCAAGATGGTGCTGCTAGCGCAGGTGGTTCATTAGGATTTGTAACAAAAGATTCATCTTTAGTTGAAGAGTTCTTAGAAGTTGCACTAAAACTAAACGCTGGTGAAGTATCAGACTGGGTAGAGAGTGAATTTGGATTCCATCGTATCAAAGTTGACTCAACTAGTTATGAAGACATGAAGGGTAATGAAGAATTCGAACAATCCTTATCCACAGCATTTCCTCAAGTAACTGCTAATGCGATTTGGCAAGAAGCTGAAAAACTAGATATCGATTATCATGGTGACCAAGAATTAGAACAACGTATTAAATCAACTTTAGGTGTTGGTTCAATTGAAAAGAGTGATGAAGAATGAAGAAACTATTAATATCCTTAAGTCTCTTATTGCTATTAGTGAGTTGTACTACTAGTACTGCTAGTATCTCATTAAGTGATGGTGAGAGTGAAATTGTCACTATTGGTGAACAAACAATTAATAAAGATGCAATTTTCAATATGATGAAGAGTCAAGATCTTGGATCAACAGTCGTTGAAATCGCAAAAGTAACATTAGTTAATTCAATTATTGAAGTTGATGAAACAATTGAAAAAAGAGCACAAGAATTACTTGAATCAAATAAAGAATACTTTGGCGAATCTTTCGAATCCATTGTTAAAAACTACTATGGAAGTGAAGAAGAATTCTTAGAAACTCAACTAATTCCTTCAGCTCAACAAGAAGCCCTAGCAAAAATTTATTTTGAAGATAACTTTGATAAAATCATTGCTGAGAATAAGCCTCGTCAAGTCATCATTGTAACTACTGAATCACAAGATGATGCCCAAAGCATTATTGATGCGATGGAAAATGATGAAGACTTACCTGCTTTGTTAGAAGAACTAAAGATTGATGAAAGTTATGGCGAACCTGTCATTATTGCGAACACTTCATCAGTCCCAACAGATGTGTTAGAATTTATACAAGAAGGTAGTATTGACGATGTCACAAGTGAAGCAATTCTTGATGAAGAAACCTATTATGCTATCAAGATTTTAGAGACAGATGAAGAAACACTAAGAGAAGACTTCTTTACCATTTTTGTCTCAGTATCAACTAACTTAGATACAATGTATCAAGACTACTTTAAGAAGCACAAGTTTAATGTTTATGACCAACAAATTTATGATGCAATTAAAAATGATGAAACATTAGAGGGCTATAACCCTAATAATTAATAGAAAGGATTATTGTATGACTATTTTTACTAAGATTATCAACAAAGAAATTCCCGCAACTATTCTTTATGAAGATGATGATGTGCTCGCTTTTTTGGATATTGCACAGTGTACTAAAGGTCATACCTTAGTCATTCCTAAGACATTTTCAAAAGACTTTCTAGATACCGATGTTGAAGTACTTAAAAAGGTCGTATCGGTTGCTCACATGCTAGCCAATAAGATTAAAGATAATTTACACCCCAGTGGTATTAATATCTTAAGTAATGCGGGTGAACAGGCTGGTCAAGGTGTCTTCCATTATCATTTACATATCATTCCTCGTTATGATGAAAACGATGGAATCTCTATTACTTATAAAGAAAATCCAAATCAGGATTTAGAAGCTATTGCACAAGAAATTAAAAAAGGCTCGGAGTAAATTACTTCGAGTCTTTCTTTTTTGGTAAATAAATTGTTCTGCTCTCAAGTGGGAATATTCGTGGTGTAAATTCACCTGGCTGTATTTGATCTGTATGCTTTGTAAACATTTGAATTCTCGCATCCATATCATCTATCAAGTTCAATAGCTCTGCTTCCAATATTTGAGGTACGACAGGACTTCCAAATTCAAGTTTACCATGATGGGCTAAGACCATATGTCTTAATAACAAGACCTCTTCATTTTCATGAATGTCGAATTGTTTTGCGATTTCATATAACTCAGCACTTAACATTGAAATGTGACCTAAAAGCTTACCTTGAGTTGAATATTCGACAACAATTGGTGATTTGTATTCATCAATTTTTCCTAAATCATGAATTAAAATACCTGCTAAGAGTAATTCTTTATTAGTCTGAGGATATAAATCCGCAATAGCTTCACCTAATTGACACATTTCTAGAGTGTGGGTCGCTAAGCCACCTACATAATCATGGTGATTTCTTGCTGCAGCTGGATAGATATAAAAATCATTTCCTTTTCTTTTAAATAACTCATCAACAATTTGACGTAAACTACTATTGGTAATTTGATTAATATAACCATTAATCCCTGATTGTAATTCATCTTTTGAAATTGAGGATGCCATTATGAAATCTCCTAATTGATATTCACTTTGGTTTTTATGAGTCATCGTTTTTACTCTTAATTGTAAATTCCCTTTATATTTTAAGACATCTGCTTCAAACTCTAAAATAGATCCTATTTTAGCGATACTCTCTTGTTGTTCTTTGACGTCCCACACTTTTGCCTCAATTGTCCCTGTTTTATCTTGTAAAGTGAGTGATAAATAGGGAGCTCCATTATTTGATATTCCATTGAGTACTGAAACAATCATAAATGGCGCATTAATCATATCTTTTTCTTGTAATGTTGAAATTGTAACCATTAGTTTTCCTTTCTCATTGCTAAAATCCGTTGTATTGTCTCATAATTGAAACCTTTGTTCAAGAGTGCTTGTACTGTCTTTTGAGCAGCAACAGACTCTTCATGTTGGCGTAAGTATCGTTTCATAAAACGTTCATATTCTTTATTACAATTCTTGTCCAACAATTCATTATCAAACTTGAAATCCCATGTCTCTACCATATGATTCACTAAATGACTCTCAAAGCCATTACGAATTAGTTTTGACTTAAGTCTATTCAGCCCTTCCTTTTGAGATCCATAATAAACTAATGATTCATTTTTAAGTAAAGCATTTTCACAATCAATATACTGATTCTCATCGAGTAGTGATAGATGATTTTCCAATAAGGTATCTTCGAAAACATAAGGTTGTAAATACTTTTCGATTCGATAATAACCATACCCCTTCTCTCTTTGACGTGTAATTACTTCTTCAATTAAACGCTCATCATTAAGAAGGTTTTTTTGTTTCAAGATTTCTATCACTAAATCATTATCAGTAGCCTCAGGATAGGACTTCTCTAAATAGTCAGTTAATTGTTGAGATGAATAGTCTTTATAAGTTAGACGATCTAGTGCCAAGTTATATTTCTGAGTAAACTTGTCATCTCTTGCGAGTTGTTGTAATTGTTGTTGATCCAAAATTCGATCCTCCTTAATTTGATAAGAAGTTAGTTGTTGTTCATTGACAACATGGTATTTTATTTGTCCAGAAGCACTAATTAATTTTAGTTGATAATAATCTTCTTTAAGTTGATTAATAGCTTCTACACTGTACTCTGTTTTATATTGATCCAGTGCTAATTGATAGACTTCACTTATCGATTCAGCAAATATTCTAGCATCATATGGTTTAACTGTTTCTTTTGCTATTTGATTAATGACTTCTTTTTCATTAACACTTAAAGAAAGAAAATGATTAACTTTGTTGATAAAAGAGTCTTCATCATCAAAATAGAAACCAGTTTTTTCTTCAAACAATAAATCCTCTAAGACACTCATATCACTAGCAAAGATAGGTAGACCACAGGCCATCGCCTCAATATAAGTCAGTCCTTGTGTTTCTGTCATAGAGGCGGAAACAAAGGCATCGGCGCTGTGATAATAACCAGGTATCTGAGTATTCTCTATGCGATTTGTACAAATGATTCGACTCTGTAGACCTCGATTGTTAATCCACTCAATTGTGGTATCTAAGTCAGGACCACTTCCTACAATCATAAAATATAAGTCATGATGATCGTGCACTAGTTTTTCAAAAGCATTTAAGACAAGTTGGATGTTTTTTTCTTCAGCAATTCTTCCAACAAAAATAAACACTGTTGCCTCTTCATCTATTTGATAATTATGACGAATCATCTGTCTTTGGTAGTCAAGCTCTTTTGAGTGATCAAAGCGTTCTAAATTAATACCAGTAGGAATGACGTGCATTGGACGTTCAATTCCATAGCCTTCTAACATCGTTTTAGTCTTATGAGAAGGTGTAATTAATAGACTGGCCGGATTAGATAGCATCTTAGAAAGGGATGCGACTGCTTTTTTAGCAACTTTATCAAGTGTTTTTGAGTTAAAGAAATTAACATAATGGGTATAGTCTTCGTAGGTCGTATGATACGTATACACCAAAGGTATGTCTAAAATACGGGCTGCTATACGGGCAAAAATACCGACACCAAATTCTGTATGGACATGAATGACATCTAGATTCATATCTTTAATAATATCTAATGCCCTGAAGTTCATTGGACCAGAAAGATTGTAATCGAACAAGAATTTAAGTTCAATTCCCGGTAATAACAGAATATTGTCCTCATATTTTAATGTTAAAAGAGAGGAATGATTTGCGATAATGTACACTTCATGACCTAATTCGATTAAGCCATGTCGTAGTGTTTCTATGGAAGTAACTACTCCATTTATGTCTGGTAGATATGTATCTGAGAATAATCCTATTTTCATATGCTTAGACCTCCATCCTTGAGATTTGGTAGCGACTTACTAAATAAAAGATAAGTCCTCCTAACACTACAATAAAATAGAAAGTAATAAAACGCCATACCAACATTACTGATATTATACCACTGGTTACCAAAGGAGCAAAAACACTCACAAAGGTTAATTCAGTTCCACCGGATGCACCTGGTATAGGAATAAAAGCATTGACCATTGATACAAAGGAAGTTAAACAAATAATATCTAAAATATGATGAGCTTCTATTTCTATATTCAATGTTAACATAATAAAATATGGTAATGAATAGTAGATGATAAGTCGAAATGCATTTAATATCACTGCATTAATTAGTAATTTTCGATTGTTTTCAATATGTTTTGATGATTCATGGAAATGCTTAATTTGTCCATCAATGTTACTAATTGTTTTGTCAGGATTTTTGATGACTTTTAGCTTATGTAAAAAAGTGATCACACGATGAACAATCCAGTAGTGAAATTTATTTGACTTATAGAGTAAGAATAGAATGGCCATAATAACTACATTGACCCCAAAGCCTGCTAAGACGACATAAAATATAGGACCACCTTTTACAAAATAGTCTGAAAATTTTAATACAAATAATATGGCAACAAACACAATCATTGTGGTTTGATAAATAATGAAATCTAACCAGACAATTGAAGCACTTTGACTTGATTTAACACCATATTTCTTAAAGGATGCGATTTGAAAGATTTGACCTCCGGAAGCTGATGGTGTAATACTTGAACCAAAGACACCAATAAGAGCAATAATAAAGCCTTGTGTTGTTGAAAAATTGGGATTAAATAGGTTGGAATAAATTTTTAATAAGTAGCCTGCAATATAGTAATAAAGTAAGATGAGCGCAAAAGAAAAATATCCCCACTGTAAGTTAGCTGCCCTAAGGCTAGATATTATTCCTTCAAAATCGTCCTTTAGTGAAAAATAGAGAACGATTGCTCCAATAAGTAGGAGTAGTCCTACGTTAAATAATGGATTCTTTAAGAGACGTTTCATAATAACCTCTTTTCGTCTAATTAAGTATAAGTTGTCCTTTAACTTATTACAAGCAAAAAAGGCTTCCTAACGAGTAGAAAGCCTTACATTTTTGTTATTCTTTGCCAGCAAGACGTGCTAGTCTATTGTAACGTTTCTCAGCATCCTTAGCAGATTGTGTTAAGAGTGCATCGGCGTTATCAGGGTTTACAGTAGTTAACTGATTGTAACGACGTTCAGTGAGAACAAAGTCTCTAAACTTCGTGAAGTCAGGTTTTCTACTATCAATAGTTAGTGGGTTCTCTTCATTTTCAGGATTGAAACGATAGAGAGTTACATAACCACATTCAACGGCACGTTTTTGTGAGAATTGGTGATTACTTAAGCCACCTTTGATACCATGTTCAACACATGGTGAATAAGCAATAATCAGTGAAGGTCCTTTGTATGCTTCAGCTTCTTTGAATGCTTTAATCGTTTGAACACGATTAGCACCCATTGAGATTGAAGCAACATAGACATGGCCGTATGTCATTGCGATTTGACCAATATCCTTCTTAGCTGTTAGCTTACCTGCTGCCGCAAACTTAGCAATTTGTGCTGCTTGGGAAGACTTGGAAGCTTGTCCACCTGTATTTGAATAAACTTCAGTATCAAGGATTAGAATGTTAACGTCTAAGTTATTAGCAATAACGTGGTCTAGACCACCAAAGCCAATGTCATATGACCAACCATCTCCACCAACAATCCATACAGATTTAGATACGAGATCGCGTTTGAAGCTTAACAGTTCTTTAACTGCTTCATCTGAAGAAGCTTCAACTTTCTCGACTAACTCAGATACTAATTCGCGTTCTTTATCGCGATCACCCTTGTTTTCAAGATATTGACCCAATACTTCTTTAAGGTCAGCTTCAACAGTTTCACGTTCTAATGCTTCGGCTGCAATTTGTACAATCTTCTCATCTTTAATAACTTGAGCAGCTTTCATACCAAAGCCATATTCAGCGTTGTCTTCAAATAGTGAGTTTGCCCACGCGACACCTTGACCACTCTTGTCTTGAACCATAGGAGTACCTGGAACAGATCCACAATAGATTGAAGAACAACCAGTAGCATTAGCAATTAGCATGTCACGACCAAAGAGTTGTGTAGCTAAGCGGTAGTATGGAGTTTCTCCACAACCTGCACATGCGCCTGATACTTCAAAGTAAGGCATTAAGAATTGTGATCCTTTAATTGAATCAGTTGGGAAATATTCAGATTTGTAAGTAACATCTTTAAATAGGTAGTTAGCTAATGGAGCAAACTGTAATTGAGTCTTAATGTCTTCCATAACAAGAGCCTTCTTACCGGCCTTACCTGGACACTCAACAGCACATAGTGAACAACCTACACAGTTATCAGGTGATACTTGAACACGATAATGTCAGTGATCAACTCCACGTCCTACAGGTTTCAATGTTTCAAATTCCATAGGCGCATTAGCTACTTCCGCGTCATCTAATAAGAATGTACGAATAGTTGCGTGTGGGCAAACGAATGAACAGAATCCACATTGGATACAATTCTCAGGATGCCAAACAGGTACTTGAGTAGCAATAGCACGGTGTTCATTAAAGGACACTGAGTTTTGATGTGATCCATCTAATAAACCATGTTTTGTAAAGGCTGAAACTGGTAAGCTATAACCTTCAAGTGAGTTAATTGGATCAACAAACTCATCAAAGTACTCATCGCCAGTAGTTGGACGTAAACGACCAGTTGTTAAGTTTAACCAATCTTCTTTAACTTCTACTTCAAAGAGTCCTTCTTTACCTTTATCGATAGCCAAATGGTTTAATTGAACGACTTCTTCACCCTTGCTACCATAAGATTTAGTTGCTTCATCTTTCATGTAACCTAAAGCATCTTGATAAGGTAGAATGGCTTCGTTTAATGCGAAGAAAGAAGATTGTAAAATGGTGTTAGTATGACGTCCCATTCCAATTTCTTCAGCAATCTTAGTCGCATCAATAATATAGAATTTAGCTTGTTTTTCTGCTAATTGTTTCTTCACACGATTTGGAATACGATCTTCAACTTCTTCTGGAGTAAAGGTAGTGTTCAATAGGAACGTGCCACCTTTCTTAAGATTTTGAATCATATCGTAACGAATTAAGTATGAATCTAATGAGCAAGAAATAAAGTCAGCATTCTTAACATAATATGTTGATTTAATAGGTGTCTTACCAAAACGTAAATAGGAACGTGTCGCTCCACCAGCTTTCTTTGAGTCATAAGCAAAGTATGCTTGTGAATAAAGATCAGTATGGTCACCAATAATCTTGATTGAGTTTTTATTAGCTGAAACTGTTCCATCTGAACCTAAACCATAGAAAATTGCTGATGTGTAGTCATGTTTCACATTGAATTCTGGGTCTGCAGGTAATGACAGATGAGTAACGTCGTCAGTAATTGAAATTGTGAAACCATCAAATGGATTATTTGAATCTAAATGATCATAAACAACTTTCAATTCTTCAGGTTGAGTGTCTTTTGAAGACAATCCGTAACGTCCACCAATAATTAACTTGATGTTCTTATAGCCAGCGAGTACTTTATATGTATCTAGATAAAGTGGCTCACGTGCACCAATTTCTTTCGTACGATCTAAAACCGCAACTTTTTCAACAGTCTCAGGAAGAACTGCTTTTAGATATTTATCTGAGAAAGGACGATATAGGTGTACTTTGACCATACCAACCTTTTCGCCAGCTTCATTCATTGAATCGATAACTTCTGATAAAGTTTCAGTGACTGAACCCATCGCAATAATTACTTTAGTTGCTTCAGGATGTCCATAATAGACGAATGGTTTGTATGTACGACCTGTAAGTTCACTGACTTGATCCATGTAATCGGCAACAACATCTTCTACTGCCGCATAGTGTAAGTTATGAGCTTCACGAGCTTGGAAGTAAATGTCATCATTTTCTGCGACACCACGTGTTACAGGATTTGTATGTGGATTCAGAGCTTTTTCTCTAAATCTTTCTAATGCATCTTTGTCGATCATTTCTTTAACTGCATCTAAGTCAATTTCTTCAATTTTTTGAATCTCATGTGATGTTCTAAACCCATCAAAGAAATGCATCACAGGAACTGAAGCCTTAATTGCTGCTAAATGTGAAACGGCCGCTAAATCCATAGACTCTTGAACAGAGTGTGATGAAATTAAAGCTGCGCCTGTTTGACGACATGCATAAATGTCTTGATGATCACCAAAGATTGATAATGAACGAGTCGCTAATGAACGTGCAGCAATATGTAGTACCGCAGGTAATAGTTCCCCTACCCATTTATAAATATTTGGAATCATGAGCAATAATCCTTGAGATGAAGTAAATGATGTTGATAAAACACCTGCTTGAAGCCCACCGTGAACAGTCCCAGCTGCTCCTGCTTCAGATTGCATTTCAATAACTTTTACGCGTTGTTCCCAAAAGTTTTTACGCCCTTGTGCTGACCAAGCATCCACCATTTCAGACATTGGAGAAGATGGTGTGATTGGATAAATTGCTGATAACTCAGTAAATGCGTATGCTACGTGAGCTGCTGCTGTGTTACCATCAATAGTCATATAATTCTTAGCCTTAGCCATCGGTATTCCTCCTTTTAATCTAACCTCTTACATTATAGGACAAATTGACTTACATTGCTATAAGTTTTGTGAAATTTTGTATTAATTGAGTGTATTTGAATTGATTAAGTAAAGAAATTATGCTTAGTTAATAACAGAATTGTAATCGCACTGTTGTTTATTAAATAGTATAATAGTATCAATACGTACCCTAGGAGGTCACAATAGATGAAAAAATTAAAAATTAACATGCTATCAAAAGGACAAGACGTTAAGGGACAAGGTGTTGGGTCTGCTTTTTATGAACTCATAGATTTACTTAACGAATATGCTAGTGATGAACTTGAAATTAGTGTAAACGACTCAAGTGATAGTGACATTGACCACTATCATACAATTGATCCTGGTAACTATTTACGTCTAAAGGTTGATAATACTATTACTGTGATGTATTGTCACTTCTTACCTGAAACACTAGAAGGTTCCATTAGTTTACCTAAACCTGCATTTGATATTTTTTCTATGTATTTCTTAGATTTTTATAAATCAGCCGATTATTTAGTCGTAGTTAATCCTATCTTTATTGATCAATTGGTCAAATATGATATTCCTCGACATAAAATTGTGTATATTCCTAATTACGTTTCTAACAAAGAATTTTATGTTCAAGACAATGAGACACAAGTTGAGACTCGCAAAAAATATGGCATAAAAGATGATGCTTTTGTAGTCTTAGGCGTTGGTCAAGTTCAAACCCGTAAAGGTGTATTAGATTTCGTAGAGGTCGCCAAATCATCCCCAGATTATACCTTTGTATGGGCAGGTGGCTTTAGTTTTGGGGCGATTACAGATGGTTATCAAGAGCTTAAAGCGATTGTTGAGAATCCTCCTGCGAATGTTATCTTTACTGATATCGTACCTCGTGAAGAAATGAATTCGATCTTCAATATGGCCAATGTACTCTTTATGCCTTCTTACAATGAATTATTTCCGATGGCCATTTTAGAGGCTGTGAATACAGAGACTCCTTTATTGCTTCGTAATTTGGAACTCTACGAAGATATCCTGTTTGAATATATTAGTGGAGATAATAATGAAGACTTTATCTACTTCTTAGATAAGTTACATAATTCAAAAGAATTCTATCAAGAAGCTAGTGATTATTCTAAGAAGATTGCGACTTACTATTCAAAAGAACATGTAGGCCAACAATGGATTGATTTCTATCAACGAATTTATAAAGAACAGATGAATCATGAAATTTCTATGTTTTGGGAAGGTAAATACTTTGAAAAAATACGTAGTAAAAAAGCTACTGCTTTAGTGGAGGGTTCTCAAAGTAATCCCCAGCCTTTAGGTGAGATTGTCTTTAATGATCATTTATTAATTACTGCTTCAAATGGTCGTAAATTGAAAGCAACTGTTAATAAAGTTCATTTTCATGAGAATACAGATGATGAAAAACATCTTGATTTCCTTTTAAGTTACCAAGATGTCTTACGTTTAGATGCTTCTCAAATTAAGAAATACTCTAATAAAAATTATTTACAGATTGTAGAAATTAGTGAGATTGAAGATTTAAGTGACAACAACTAACCAAGTTGACGAAAAGTATAAGCTAATCTAAATATAACTGCTAAAGAAAAGACACTGACAATTATTAATGGACTAGTATAGTTGATTAATAATACCGGCAATACAAACTCATACCACTTATAGTTGAGTTCTTTTCTTATCGTCAACATTTCTTTTTTCTCTATTGGTAAAAACGTTTCCTTTTTAATTAATAATTTAGTGAACATAAATTGTAAATAGACTTGGATTCCGTATAGACATACAATTCCAAATGCTAATGGATAAAAGAATGATTCATCTCGATATGGTAATAACACCAAGATCAAATAATAGGCTGCAATTGAGAGCACGGTTAATATCATGCAGTAAACTTTGTAGTCTACCCCATCGACTTCTACATCTTTTTTTAAGTTTCTAATAGTATATGAGCTAAAATAGTTTTCCATCGTCATTACCTTCCTATGCTATAATGATTTTATGAATAAAGAACAATTTACTTTCCCTTTGATTAATTGGTATAAAGAACATCAAAGAGACTTGCCATTTCGCAAAAACAAAGACCCTTATTCAATATGGGTTAGCGAAATCATGGCCCAACAGACACAGATTAGTACTATGCTTCCTTATTATAGCGCTTGGTTAAAAAAATGGCCATCTATTGATGCCCTTTCGAAGGCAAATGACCAAGAAGTTAAGAAAATGTGGGAAGGCTTAGGATATTATAGAAGAGCCTCAAATCTTTTAAAAGGGGCACAATATATTATGACTCACCATCATGGACAATTTCCTGATGATCCTCTTGAAATAAGAGAAATCCCTGGTATTGGTGATTATACGACCGGAGCAATTGCTTCTATCGCCTTTAATAAAAGAGTTCCGGCTATTGATGGTAATGTGATTCGTGTGATGAGTCGCCTTAATGAGGATGAACGTGATTTTCTTAAAGTAAAACATAAAAGAGATTTAACGAGTACTCTCACTGATTTAATGCATGATGTTAATCCTTCTGATTTTAATCAAGGATTAATGGAACTGGGTGCTTTAATCTGTACCCCTAAGAACCCACAGTGTGAAGCATGTCCATTAAATTCAATTTGTCTTGCTACAAAGCATAACACCACCCATCTCTACCCTATAAAACATCGTAAGACTAAATCTATTACGATTGAACTTAACACCTATTATTATCAAAAAGATGATCAGTTACTGGTATCAAAAGATTCATCTGATGGTTTAATGAAAGGTTTATTGCGTCTTCCTCAAGTCAATAGACAAGAAGAAGATAGTAATCATATTCATTATGAGTATTCATTAAAACATGTGTTTTCTCATAGAGTTTGGTTAATGGACGTATATTCTTGTACACATTTAGAAATTATCCATCCTGATTGGTTTTGGATACCGCTAAGTGATATAGAAAAGTATAGTTTTGCGACAGCACATAAAGATATCATCAACACAATGTTAACAAAAGGAAGTAACCAATAATGATTACTTCCTTTTTGTTTATTTATAAATTTTTATTACTTAGGCCATGCTACCCATGCTTCATAAACATAGTTGACTAGGAATAACAATGAAGTAACGACCACAATTGGGTGAACTTCTTTCATCTTACCCAAAGCTAACTTAACGACAACATAAGTCATGAAACCAAAGGCGATACCTGTAGCGATTGAATATGATAGACCCATGAAAGCACCAGCAAAGAAACAAGGAATTGCTTCTTCTAAGTCTCCCCACTTAATTTCAGTGAAGGATGACATCATCATAATACCGACCATAATTAAGGCAGGAGATGTGGCTGCACTTGGGACTAATAAAGCAAATGGAGCAAATAGAATACTTAATAAGAAACAGATAGCGACCGTCGTAGCAGTTAATCCAGTTCTTCCTCCTGCTTCGATACCAGCTGCAGATTCAACATAAGTTGTTGTATTAGATGTTCCTAAGACTGCTCCTACAGAAGTACCGATAGCATCCGCAAAGAGTGCTCTATCCATACGTGAAGAGAAACCTTTTGAATCTTGTAATGCTTTAATATCTTCATCAGAGAAAATACCTGACTTACGACCAGTACCAATAAATGTACCAATTGTATCAAATGTATCTGTTAATGAGAAAGCAAAGATAGTCATAAAAATTTGTAAGAAACGACTTGGATCAGAGAATAGTGTACCTAATCCATTAAATGCTTGACCAAAGACTGAACCAAAGTCTGAGAACATTACTGAAAAAGTATCTGTGGATAATGAAGCACTAGTTAAGTCTACAACACCTAGTGGAACACCTAAGACGGTAGTAATAAGAATTCCTAATAAGATAGCGCCTTTAACTTTCTTCAGTAATAAAATAACAGTTATCGCAAATCCAATAAGTGTAAGGATTGCTGTTGGATTATTGAGTGTTGCTAAAGCAGGTACTGCTCCTGATAAGTCAATAACACCAGCATTTAAAAAACCTAAGTATGCGATGAAGATACCGATACCACCACCAATAGCATGTTGTAGTGATTCTGGAATTGCACCTATAATAGCTTTACGTAAGCGAGTGACTGTAATTAAAATATTTACGACACCACACACGAATACCATGGCTAAAGCTTCTTGCCAAGTGAAACCAAGTTGTAAAACAACATAGTAAGTAAAGAATGAGTTTAAGCCCATTCCTGGTGCCAATGCATAAGGAACATTAGCAAATAGACCCATTACTAGCGTACCGATTGCGGCTGCTAAGATGGTTGCTAAGAATACCGCATAGTAAGGAATTCCTGCTGCTTGTAACATATCTGGGTTGACAAACAAGATGTATGCCATTGTAAAGAACGTGGTAAGACCTGCAAGCACTTCAGTTGATACATTCGTACCGTGTTCTTTCAGTTTGAAAAATTTCTCCATTTCTTTCTCCTTCTTTTTTTGTGTATCTCTTAAAACAAGAAAAATAAAAAAAGTCGGGAAGAAAACCGACTTTGATTTAAAAATCAAAAGTTTTCAACCATCCTTGTCGAATCATTTACGGTGATCCGGTAGAGACTCCCTAACCATATTTCAGGGATTAAATTCTTGGTTTTAATAAATACATCATTAATATACCGAATCAAAGAGGACATGTCAAGCGAAGTTTTTCGAATTAAACCACAATAGTCGTAAACCGTTTAAAATGACGAGAATAGTCGACCCTTCATGGAAAAAGACACCTAGAGGAAGTGTTATATTCTCTAAAAGATTCAATATTACTAATAAAACTAATACACTCATTGAAAAGACAATATTTGAAATTACGATACGTCTACTCTTCTTAGCAAGTCTCAATAAATCTATAGTATTACTTAATTGATTGTTCATAAAAACAATATCAGCAGTCTCAAGTGCTACATCACTACCCTGACCCATTGCGACACCCACATCCGCAATACTTAATGAAGGAGCATCATTAATCCCATCCCCTATCATCATCACATGATGTCCATCAGCTTTTAATCGTTCAATAACAGATACCTTATCTTGGGGCAACAAATTAGTATACACTTCATTAAAACTAATCTCATTTAATAAAGGTTTAACACTCATTTCATTGTCGCCAGTCAATAGTAGAGTCTTGATTCCCATTTGATTGAGAGTTTCAATCGTTACATCGACATCTTCTCGTATGGTATCTCTTAAATAAAAATAGGCAACTAAGATATTATCTCTTATGATATTAACAGTTGTGAAACCTTCATTATTTCTTATATCTACAATTGATTGCTCATATTCAAAGCGACCTATTTTCCAATTATCATACACAATACCATGACCCGCAATCTCTTCAATGGATAGCTCAATATCCTTACTCTTCTTATCCTCAAGATAGTCTACAATAACCTTAGCAAGTGGATGGTGTGATTGTTTTTCCATAGCATAAACTAGATTAATAACTTCACTTGAATCAATATTTGAACTAATTACAAAGTTTGAAACTACAGGAATGCCTAATGTGATTGTACCTGTTTTATCAAAGACCACAACATCACATTGATGTATTTGTTCGATGACCTTAGAGCCTTTTATTAAAATTCCATGTTTTCCACCCCACGACATAGCCGATAACATAACTGGAGAGATTGAGGCCACGAGTGCACATGGTGAGGCGACAACTAAGAGTACAATACCGCGATAGACAGATAAAAATATCATGACTAATACTGCTAATGCCAAGACAATATATACATAGATAGCTTCAAATCTTTCTATGACTGTCTGTTGATGAGTCTTATTACGTTGTGCTTCATGAACGAAATCTATCATCTTGGTGACTAGAAAATCAGCAGGGTTTTTGGTCACCCTAACTTGAATAAAACCTTCCATATTAAGTGTACCCGCATAGACGTGATCTGAAATGTCTTTATAAACAGGGTTGCTTTCACCGGTGATAGCAGCTTGGTTAATATGAGTATTTCCTAATATTATTTCACCATCGGCTGGAATTAGTTGACCGACGGGTACTTTGATTATGTCATTGACTTGTAAACTCTTGGCGTTAACTACTTGGTCACCACTTGGTGTTATTAAAATTGCTTTTTCAGGTGTTAGAGTTAACAGTGAGGTTAATGATTTTTGTGCTTTATTGATTGCATACTCTTCTAGAATCCCACTTAATGAGAAAATCAAAATTAAGATGGCACCTTCGGTATAGTAATTTATAAATGCGGCACCGATGGCGGCTAGTATCATTAAAAATTCCACATTAAGACTCTTATTCTCAATTGTTAATTGGACACCTTCTTTTGCTTTTGAATACCCTCCACTGACATAGACAAGTATCCACAGAAACCGTTCCAATGGTCCTTCAACTTTAGTGATCAAAATGAATAATATTAATAAACATGATATAGCGAAATAAATAATATCTCTTTGTAGTTTCTTATTCATGATTGCCTCCATTTGATAATGATAATGATTATCACAATCTAATTGTAGCATATCCTTCTCTATAAAAAAAGGGCTTAATCGAGTAAGCCCCATAAATTAAATAAATTGTTTTTCTTTTCTAATAGTGAATAATCTATTGGATGTTCTTTTAAGTATTCTTTGGCTTTAGAAATTACTTCAGGTCCCTTTCCTACTTCGAACATCAATTTAAATTCGACTGGAAAATTTATATGGACATCACTATTATGTAATGATAGCTTTTCTAAATGAAACATCATGATATAGACACTTCTTATGGCAACATTGACCATTGAATAGTCGACACTGTGATCATCTGCGAACATGGTAGTTGCGGAGACAACTTTAGCTATCTTTTCTCTATTAAAGGTTTCTCCTGGTGAATTGAGGCGTACCCCACCATCAACCAGTCTTAAATCATCCAATTCCACTGATTGAAAAATCAATGGAAAAGCACAGGATGCGGCGATGGCTTTAGAAAGCTCAATATCTTTTTCGTAAAAGCGACAGTCTTCTCCTACGTTTTTAAAGTATTCTGGTTTATTTGAAAACAAGATGATATCACCGGTATTTATTTCAGTTGTGACAATACATAAGGGCATTTCAACTTCTGATAGCAGAGTCACTTGCAATTCATCAAAAACTGTTTTAATGAATCCATCGAATGTGATTTGATCAATTAAACCATCAGAGCGATCTTTTATAAATGGTAATACTTTTAATGTTGGTTTTAATAATATTCTTTTATCTTTAAATCTCTGTTCAATTTCTAGTAACTTTTCTTCAAGTGCATTACCGCGAAAACCAACAGCGTATAGAGAAGCTAGAAGTGATCCCATCGAAGTGCCGCTCACAGCTTTAATTGTGACTTGGTGTGCTTCCAAGTCTTGTATCGCAGCGACATGAGAGAATGATTTTAAGCCCCCTCCCGCAAAACTAAATCCGACGTCAATCATTGACATGACTAACACTCCCTTTCTTACCTTATTATACAATAAAAAACATGAGACGATGGGTGACTCATGCTTAGGATGTCTTACAAATAATATTCGCCTTAATTTGGGAGGTTAGTAAGAGTTAATACCGACGAATATTATCCTTTTGACTATATGTATAATAACATTGAACATTCAATGATTCAACGAAAGTGATTTTAATTCGTAGTTTAATTTCGTATAATGAGTCCATTGAGGTGAGAAAATGAATTCATTTGAATTATTGATTGTATCACTATTAGCTTTATGTATCTTATTACTCATCATTGTGATTGTTTTATTGAATAGAAGATCGATTAAGATGGACTTAAAACAACAACAAATGGAGTCTATTCAACTGTTTAACAAACAACATAATGATCTTCTTGATCGTCTAGATTCTCGTTTGGACTCTTCCTACGATCAAACCATCTCTCAATTGAGTCAATTAAAGACATCGCTTTATGAACAAAAAGACTTATTGAACAAAAGCTCACATGATTTATTAACTCTTATCAATGAGGTTAACCACAAGAGTTTTGTTGAGTTGAGTGAACAACTTAGTATAAGACTTAATGCGATTGATCAAAAAGTTATGTTTAATTTAGAGGAAGGTTTTAAGAAATCGAATACAACATTTACTCAAGTGTTAGAGCGTTTAGTGAAGATAAATGAGGCACAAAGTAGGATTGATGAACTATCAGATGACATTGGTTCATTACAGGCTGTTTTAACGAACAAGCAATCACGTGGTTTGTTTGGTGAGATTCAGCTTAACAATATTTTAGAGTCCATCTTTGGTGAACCTGATAATAAAACATATCAATTACAGTTTACTTTTAGTAATAACAAGCGAGTGGATGCGGTGGTATTTGCTCCTGAGCCTTTGGGTACACTTGCGATTGATTCAAAGTTTCCTTTAGATAATTATCGCAGACTTTCTGATTTAGAATCTGATATGACACTTCGTAATGAGGCGAGTAAACAATTTGTTATTGATGTTAAAAAACATATCGATGATATCGCAAATAAATACATTATTAGAAATGAAACTAGTAATCAAGCTTTAATGTTTATTCCTGCTGAGGCAATTTATTCTTACATTCATGCGTACCAAAGTGAAATAGTATCATATGCTAATAGTAAAAGAGTGTGGCTAGTATCACCTACAACCCTAATGGCGACATTAACTACTATCCAAACAATATTGCGTAATATTGAGAGAAACAAGTATACTCATGAAATTCATCGTCATTTGAATGCTTTACAGATTGAATTTGAGAGATATCATAAGCGTTGGAATGAATTGAGTCGACATTTTGAATTACTTAACAAAGATGTGAAGGATATCCATGTGACTAGTCAAAAAATCACTAACACATTTCATAAAATTAATACTGTTGAAATCGATAGTGATCAATTAGATAAGAAAAGTTAGGACGATTTGTCCTAACTCTTTTGTTACTATTTTTCTAAATCTTCTAAGATTTCTCTGAGAACTGGCATATCAAACACTTGATATTTAGTCTTAAATGCTTCGATTTCCTCTTGTGAGTATTTCTCACTGTCTAAGACTAATTGGTGAGCTGGTAAGTGACTTACGTTTGCTACCTTAATGTCAATAATGACAGGGACTTCTGATTTTTTAGCTTCAGTAATGGCTTCAATCAATTGGTCATAGTTTTCGACACGATAACCGACTCCACCCATAGCTTCTGCAAACATTGCATAGTCTGCATGAGTTAAATCGACACCAAATGTCTCTTTATTTTCAGTCTCTTGTGCGACTTGGATAAAGCCATAGGATTCGTTGGCAATGACTAAGTTAATGATTGGCAATTTGTATTTGACTTGTGTCATATATTCTTGCATCATCATGGCCATTGCTCCATCACCTGATAGTGTGAAGACTTCACGGTCTGGATAGCTTAGTTTCGCGGCAATACCACCTGGTAAACCGATTCCCATTGTCGCAAATGTTCCTGATGTTGTGATTTTTTGTTTGCCTGTAAACATTAATTCTCTACTGGAAAGAATTACGTTATTACCAACGTCGATAATAAAGATAGCATCTTCATCAGCATGTTCATTTAGAGCTTTCATAATTGGTTCTGGTCTCATTGGTGTTTCGTTTGAATCTTCAAAAGTATGAATCCAGTCGAGCCAATTTTTTCTATTCATTTGATTGGCCTTTAACCAGTTATTAGCAGGGATTGCTTCACCGGCATTGATTAAGTCACGCATGACAGCTTTTGAGTCACCAAGAATACCTAAAGTAGATGGTAGACGTTTACCTAATGTTACAGGGTCAGTATTGATTTGTACTGATTTAACATTTTGATTAAAGTAATCACGACCAAATGGATATTCAGCCCCGATCATTATAATTAAGTCTGTCTTTTCGATAGCTTCCATGGAGGCCTTTGAACCTAGACGACCTAGTTGACCTAAGAAGTTAGGGTGCGCATCGTCCATTGCCCCTTTTCCTAAGAATGTTAACATGACAGGAATTGAATACTTCTCTGATAACTCACGTAATTCTTCACGAGCATGATGAGTTCCACGACCTGCAAAGATTACAGGACGTTTTGCTTCTTTGATTAATTCAAGAGTTTTTTCAATGTCTTGTGGACGGTGTAAGGGATGTGTTACTTCATAAGCGTGGGCACTTGAAATATAAGTATCTTCTATTTCAGTATATCCAATGTCAACTGGTACGTGGACGACTGCGACACCACGATCACGATATGCTGTGCGGATGGCTTGGTCGATTACACGTGGTAATTCAATTGGATTGAGTACCATCTTATTGTAGACAGCAACATCAGTATATAGTGGGACTGGATCCATTTCTTGGAAATAGTCAGCTGTTAAGTTTTTTGAATGGGTTGATGCCGCAATCACTAACATTGGTACCTTATCGAACTTTGCATCGTACATACCGTTAATTAGGTGAGTGTGTCCTGGTCCACCTGAACCAAAGGCTACACCAATCTTTCCTGTTAGTTTTGCGTCGACAGCAGCAGCTAATGCTCCGCCTTCCTCATGTCGTACTTGAATATATTGAATCTTATCTTCGTAAATCTTAAGAGCTCTCATTAATGAGTTCGTTGAACTCCCAGGAATTCCGTAGATGTGGTCAACACCCCAATCGGTGATGACTCTGATCATAGCTTCAGCAGCTTGAATTTTTTTCATTCTTTCTCCTCTTCCTTTTTTACACCAAAAAAAATATCTCTTATCTAGAGTTAACTTATAATTTTATTAATTTATATATAACACAGATAAATTCTATTCTTTTGTAACTTGTCTTTTTGGACAAACATATTCTAGCATTATTAAACTTTTGATACATCTGAATTGCTCAAAAAGAGGGGTATTTCACAAATACCCCTTCTCATTAATGTTAATCTCTTCTTATCAAATACAAACCTGCTGATATTAATACAATTGAACTGATAAATAGGATGATAACTTCACCATTTTGTCCCGTACTGGGTAAGGGTGGAAATTTCATCAAATCATTTTCAATTTCAATAACTAAATCTTTTGTGCTATCAAACTCATAGATTGTATCAGATTTGATATAACCTCTAGGTGCCAAACTTTCTAATAGACTAAAAATACCTTCTTCTAAAATATAGCGAATTTCACCCTTCTCATCGGTCAATGATAGATCGATAATAATATCATCTTGATAGAGTAGAAACTCCGCATTAGATAAAGCTTTTCCATCTTTTGAATCTACCTTTTTAACAACAATCTCTTTAAAGGTTACACTTTGATCTTCATCATTAATATCTTCGTGACTAGCTACAAGCTTACCTTGATGATACAGTTGGTTAAATACTACTAATGTTTGTTCACTAAGATCATCTTGATGAATCACATAACTCATGTCTAGTTCAACATCACTTTCAGACGCATTAAACTCTAAATAACTTACAACAACTTCACCATCTACTTCTAATGGTTTCTGACTTTCTTTATCTATTAAAGTACCTACCAATTCATAGGTTTCATTGGGTATTAGTTTTTCAAGTTTAACTGTATCTACAATTTCAACTAATTGAGGGTTACTAGCATCTCTTAATTGAACTGTGGCTTTAGTATCCATAATCGGTTGATAATAGTTAATCATTGTAAATTCCTGATGGTCAAGTGTTTCATTAATATTTAGGACCATATCGTCTGCTAACAAATATCCTTGTGGTGCACTTTGTTCATGTAGAACATAATTCTCATTGGCATTTAATCCGTGAATCACAAAGGGTTCTTCATTACTGTGCCATTCAACAACTTTTTGACCCATCTCATCGATTAACATCAAATGAGCACCTATGACAACTTCTCCATAAATATCTTTCTTATGAATTACCGTAGTCGTTTGTTCATTTTCCAATTCAAGTAACAACACTTTTTCATTCTCTAAGTCAATGGTCACTGTTTCTCTATCGATTACAAATTCAATAGTTTCACCTCTGACATAACCTGGTGCTGCTTGAATTTCTTTGAGCGTATAGACACCATATGGTAAGGCTGTTTCACTTTTGGCGATTCCATTATCATCTGTAGTCAATGTTAGAACACTTGCCCCTTCTAAGTTTACTACTTCAAAAACAACTCCGGCTAATGGTTCTTGACTATTGGTATCTTTTTTATAAAGTTGTAAATAAATCATGATTGGATCATTTTCAATAGTTACTGCTACTTCTTCTTGATGTTTTTCAATTGAAACAATATGTTCTTGTTCATTGATATTATATTCAACTGGCGAATCTTTTTCTTTGATGACATATTGTCCATATTCTAACGTTGAAGTGAGCGCAATACCCTCTTCATTGGTTGTTATTGACTCAATAAACTCTTCACTTTCTAAACTAAACACCTCAAAGACAACACCTTCAATGGGTAGCTTTGTGTCACTATCAACTTTTACTACCTTAATGTGTCCTTTAATGACTTCATTGGATAATTCTACACTTTGAGTGACTAATGGGGTCAATTGATCTTTATAAACTAAGGAAACTTCATGTAAAGTTTTATCTAATACATAGCCTTCTGGTGCTTTTGTTTCTGTGACATAGTATTGTCCTAAGGGTAATTGTGATGAGATTGCTTGGCCTTTATCATTAGTAGTAATGGTCTCAATAACATCTTGTTTATCATTCATAATATTAAAACTAGCATTCCTTAAATGACCATCTTTACCAACTTTATTAATGACAATTTGTCCTAATGCTGCTTTGTTAGTTTGCGAGAAACTAGTAGCTTGTCCTGCCACAATTTCAATTTGATGGATTGTATCATCTAATAATAAGGGACTAGGGACAAACTTCTCTTGTACATAATAAGTTCCGTAGGTAATGTCTGATATTAATGCTTTACCATTGGCATTAGTGGTGTATGTTCCTACGGGTTGACTCATATCCTTATACTTAGAAATAATAAATTGAGTATTGGGTACTGCTACCTTGTTTTCATTAAGCTTACTTATTTCTAGTTGTCCTTTGTCATTGATTTTGACATTTACAGTATAGATTACTGGATGTGGATTTCCTTTAGAAACAAAGTTTTGACTTGTAGGATGAGAATACAGAATGGGACTAACATAATTATTACTAGTAATGTCACCATATTTCTTTAGTGTAATTGTTGTGGATAGAGGTGAGCCTCCAACCGCATTAATCACTAATTGATTGTCTTTAATTTGTGTTTCAAGTCCACCTTTGGATGTGATTGTTGAATTGGCTAACACCCCATTTTTATCTACTAATGTTGTTGAGCTACCAACATTAAGATGGATTGTCTCTCCCGCAAAGCTTGCTGCAGTGTCATGTTTATTAACTGTTGCCATCAAGTTGTTTTTCTTGGTTTCAAAATCACTGACACCCACATTTTCTAGATCGATTAAAACTAAATCATCTCTTAATGTTCCTATATATTGCCAGAGGACTATTTGTGTTAGCACATAGTTTTCTGCATTGGGATTTTTATCATAGCCATGATAGATGATTTTTGAAAACATTTCTCTTTGGGCATGATTAAATGTTGATTCTGTGTAATTATTTAGTGGATCTAATGCTACTTCTGGCTCAATACAGAAGGCAATTTCTCCATCAACCTTAATATATTCCCAATTAAAGTTGGCTCCCCACCATAAACCATACCCTTTGTTATCGGTGGCTTTCATGGGTCCACTTGAGATAATACCTGTTTTTTCAAAGGTAATGTTGTGTGATTTTGCTTGAATTGGAGCTACTATCATCATCAATACAAAAGCGATAATAGTACTCAAAAAAAGCTTGTAAATTCGTCTCATATTTTTCTCCTTCTTTGTCGATTGGTGACAATTTTAAATATGAGACAATTTTCTTTGTTCCTTATAAAATAAAAAGTCTGCTAATAGTTAGCGGACTTTATCTTTTGAAAGACAACACTGAGTGGATGATACTAAGATATTATTTACACTTTCTAATGATATCTCCAATTGTTCTCCATCTTCAAAATCCTTCCAGCTCACAATGGGTTCATTAAATATATCTAAATAATCGCTTTGACAGGTAACATAATTGAACTCATAATTTCCAAACCCTATATCCTTATTTCCACAGCTAGTTAAGATTAACAACATAATCACTAATCCTACTCTTTTCATACAATGTTCTCCTTTATTTACCCTATTCTAGCATAGTTAAAACCATTATTAAAATGAGATTTTCAAATAATGGATGGTTACGAATGCTTGGGATCCCGGGAAATCTTGGTTAGCAGCTACTACAACAATACCTGCATCAATAGCTTGCTTAACTACATCTTCCAATGCTTTATCATTAACTGGTGTAATTACAATTGCATCAACCTTTTGTGCAATAAAGTTTTCTACTTGAGCTACTTGGGCAGAAGCATCTTGTTTACCATCTGTAACGATATTTTTAATACCCTTTTCCTTACCGTAGGCTTCAAAACCTTCTGCTACTGTTACAAAATATGGGTTGGATAATGTTTGAGTTGTATAGGCGATCTTTATTTCTTTATCATCGCCACTTTTAGCACAACCTGTTAAAAATAATGTTGATACTAACAAAATTGATAAAAATAGTTTTTTCATTCTTTTCTCCTCCTAAAGTTGATCTAACTTAAATTTATACTTATATACAGATGAGTTTACAATTCGATAGTTATACTCAACTACTCGATCTCTTGAATAAGATACTCGCTTAACAAGTAACTGCGAACTCTTAGGTTTAACTCTCATTTTCAAAGCATCAGCTTCATCAATAGATATAGCTTCCAATGATTCTTCCGCTACGGTAGGACGCGCGTCATAATGTCTGTCCATGGCATCAT
>JAAZEF010000085.1 GCA_012512455.1 Erysipelothrix sp. | reverse complement strand
TGATTTAAATATTAAAGCATTGAATCAATTAAATTTGAAAATACCACAAGGTAAAATTTTTGGCATCATTGGACTTTCTGGGGCAGGTAAATCAACATTAATAAGAACCATTAATGGATTAGAAAAAATTGATACGGGAGAGGTATTAATAAAAGGTGTGAATATTCAAAATCTTTCTGAAAAAGAGTTATTAAAAACTCGTCAAAAGATTGGTATCATTTTTCAACACTTTAATCTTTTATCCCAACAAACTGTCCTTAGTAATGTCATATTACCTCTCAAAATTGCCGGCTATGATAAAGCTAAAGCAAAAGTTAAGGCACTTGAGCTATTAGAAATGGTAGGTTTAAGTGACAAAATAAAAGCATATCCATCACAGTTATCAGGTGGTCAACAACAAAGAGTTGCGATTGCGCGCTCTTTGGCCAATGATCCAGATTTATTGTTAGTTGATGAAGCAACATCTGCTTTAGATCCACAGACAACTCAATCCATTTTAAATCTTCTCAAACAATTACATCAACAACTCGATTTCACAATTGTCTTAATTACTCACGAAATGAGTGTGATTGAAGCTATCTGTGATGAGGTCGCTATATTAGACCAAGGTCAAGTAGCTGAAGTAGGCAGTGTCTCTGCTATCTTTAAGAAACCACAATCCACAATTGGCAGATCTCTCATTTATCCTTCACAACAAGTCAAATTAGCTAGTAATGAATTAAGAATAACCTTTGATGGGACCACTAGAGCAGAACCAATAGTAGCTTCGATGGTCTTGGAGACTCAAAGTACAGTGAATATTATTCATGCGGATATGAAAACAATTAATAAACAAAATGTAGGACACCTTATCTTACAATTACCAGATGATGAAAAAGTGATTCATCGAATGTGTGAGTTTCTCACACAACATCATATTGAATTTGAGAAGGGAGAATAGCCATGTTAGAAGCAACAATAGAAACACTTTATATGACATTAGTAACCACATTATTTGCCTATGTCATAGGGTTACCACTTGGCTTTATTCTAATCCTAACTCAAGAGAATGGACTTTATCCAAAGCCTAAGTTTCACCAGGCTTTATCGTTAGTGATTAACTTTTTACGATCGATACCATTCATAATTTTATTGATTATGGTCATGTCTGTTACTCGCTTTATTGTCGGGACCACCATAGGTGCGACAGCAATGATTGTACCTCTATCAATTGCAGCCTTTCCCTTTGTATCTCGTTTAGTGGAATCATCACTTAAAGAGGTAGACCAAGGTCTTATAGAAGCAGTCTTGGCAATGGGGGCTACCAATGGACAGATTATGAAAGAAGTCTATCTAAAAGAAGCCTTACCTTCAATTCTTAACAATTTAGCAATTGCGTTATCGACTATCTTAGGCTATAGCGCAATGGCAGGTTTCGTAGGAGGCGGAGGCCTTGGGGCCTTGGCGATTAATTATGGATATTATCGAAACAGTTTAATAGATATGATTCCTTCTGTTATCATATTAATTATTTTGGTTCAAATATTTCAAGATTTACCAACACGATTATCAAAGAAAATAAATAGGAGAAAAAAATGAAAAAAATATTATTATTAGCAATCTTAGTCTTACTTATTACAGGGTGCCAAAGTACACCATCGGATAAAACTATTGTGGTAGGTGCTTCAATTACACCTCACGCAGAAATATTAGAAGTCATTAAAGAGGATTTAGCTGACAAGGGCTATACCTTAGATATCAAAGAATTTACCGATTATGTTATACCTAATACATCACTTGAAGATGGTTCATTGGACGCAAACTATTTCCAACATGGACCTTATTTAGAAAACTTTAATGAAGAACACGGCACAGATTTAGTGAGTGTCACAATTATTCATTACGAACCTTTTGCGATATATTCCAAAAAACATGATAGCTTAGAGACCTTATCAGAAGGTGCTCAAGTCCTTGTTCCTAATGATGGTACCAATGAAGCTCGTGCTCTATTACTATTAGAATCTGCAGGTTTAATTAAGGTAGATGAAAGTGCTGGAATCCTTGCTACAGTGAGAGATATCGTAGAGAATCCATTGAATTTAGATATCGTTGAAATTGAAGCAGCCCAATTAGCTAAGTCTTTACCTGATGTTGATTTAGCCGTTATTAATGGTAACTATGCTTTGCAAGAAGGACTTAATGCTAGCGAAGATTCCCTTTTACTAGAGGATCAAGAGTCTTTTGGAGCAAAAACGTATGGTAATGTTTTAGCGGTACGTAAAGGTGATGAACAAAGTGAAAAAACTCTTGCTTTATTGGAAGCTCTTCAAAGTGAGAAGGTAGTAGAATTTATTGAAGAAACTTATAAGGGAGCCGTTGTTTCTCTGCTTCCTTAAGTTTTAGATATGGTATAATAGCAACTGACAAAACAAACTGAAGGAGATTTTGATTTATGATAAGAAAGTTCTTTGAAGAAATATCACAAATACCACGAGCATCATTTAATGAACAGGCTATTTCAGATTATCTGGTAGATTTTGGTCAAAAGCGAGGGTTAAGGGTGATTCAGGATGATAAGAAAAATGTCATCATCTTTAAAGGAGCAACGACAGGTTATGAAGATCATCCGACAGTGATGTTACAGAGTCATATTGATATGGTTGCTGAAAAAAACCAAGATAGTCATCATGACTTTGAAAGTGATCCTATTGAAGTGATTGAACAAGATGGATGGCTCGTTGCCAATAAAACTACTTTAGGAGCTGATGATGGGGCAGGGGTTGCTTACATGTTAGCTATATTAGATGACAATAACTTATCACATCCTGCTTTAGAATGTGTATTTACAGTGGAAGAAGAAGTAGGTATGGGTGGAGCGATTAGCTTAGATACCTCAGTTCTTCAGGCTCAAAAATTGATTGGTCTAGATTCCAGTGGAGAAAAGAGTGTAACTATTTCTAGTTCTGGTGGAAATCGTGGCGAAGTAACTTATCCTTTGAAGTTTGAAAAAACACACAAACATCAACTCGTATTGAAAGTCAGAGGACTTAAGGGTGGACATTCAGGTGTTGAAATTGATCAAGAAAGAGCTAATGCCGCAAAAGTTGTTTCAGATGTTATAATTCATCTTACTAAACAGTTTAATGTGGCCTTCTCAAGTATTGAAGGTGGACTTAAAGATAATGCGATTATGCGTGAATGTGATGTCGTACTTGGTTTTAAGGAAGAGGAAAAGCATTCGTTAATCCAAAGTGTTTTAGAGATTGAAAAAAATCTTCAAGAAATGTATGTGGAAGGCGATCCAGGACTTAGAATTGATTACGAAGTTATCGATAAAGATTGTTATACCATTAGTGTCGATGCTACTAAAGAATTAGCTAAGCTGTTGTCTTTATTACCTTATGGTTATTTCCAAAAATCATTAGTCATCAAAGATTTAGTTATCGCTTCTGCCAATATTGGTCGAATTGAAAGCAATGACCATCAAGTAACCATCGGTTTATCGATGAGAGCTCCTCATAGTTTCACTTTGGCTCAAATTAATCAAAAAGTTGAAATTATTTGTTCTCTATGTAATAGTCATGTTCATTTTTCCTCAGGATATCCAGGCTGGGTCTATGAAGCAGATTCACCACTAAGAGATGTAATTACTGAAGTATATTCTGAATTGCATCCTGGCTCAGAAATGGAATTAGAAGCAACTCATGGTGGCTTAGAATTGGGTGTTTGGAAAGAAAAAATGCCCCAACTTGATATTGCGGCAATAGGTCCTATTATGGAAGATATTCATACTCCAGATGAAAGACTGTTGTTGTCATCGTTCTATAGAACATATGAACATTTAGTAAAAGTATTAGAGAGATTATAAAAAAAGGCTTAAAGCCTTTTTTATTTACGGGGACGTCGTTTTCTCTTATTTGTAATACTAGAGGCAAAGACAGCTTTACCATTAATTAATGAATTAGGTAATTTCTTAAGTAAAATACTCTCATATTCTTTAGGTACATCGACAATAGATGAACGATCTTGTATTACAATCTTACCTATTTCTTTACCTCTAAATGAACCTGCTTCAGCAAAAGCCGAGACAAGATGAGCTGGACTTATACCATGTTTTTTTCCTACATTGACGACAATACCAATAAATCCTTCGTTATTTCTTGGTGTTTTTGATTTTTTCTTCTCTGAAGGAACTACAGGATTGATAGCTTTAAGCGTAAAGTTTTCAGCTACTTTAGAAAGTAAACCTGTAACAATCTCGTGAGATGAATAGCCTTTTTTATATAATTCATCCAAAACGACTTCTAAATAAGGTGATGTATTCGCTAAACCAGATTGAATCTCTTTATCAATTAGATTGACAGTTAATTGACTCAATTCTTTCTGTGTTGGTGGATTAGCAATTTCAATTTTTTGTTTGGTATGACGTTCAATGTCACGAACGACGCCTTTTTGTCTAGGAGTGATAAGACTAATAGCGGTTCCTTCACGTCCTGCACGACCAGTTCTTCCGATACGATGGACATAGTATTCAATTTCATTAGGAACATCATAGTTGATGACCATATCCATTGAATCAACATCGATTCCACGAGCGGCGACGTCAGTACAAATTAAGAGATCGACTTTCTTTTCTTTGAAACGTCTCATGACACTGGTTCTCATCTCTTGTTTCATATCACCATGGATTGAAACTGATTTATAACCATGAGCATTAAGTTGTGTCGTAAGTTCATCGACCATCTTTTTAGTGTTACAGAAAATCATCGTAGATTCTGGTTGATGGATTTCTAATAGTTGAATAAGTAACGTATTTTTTTCATAAGGCATTACGTGATAACCTATTTGTTGTATCGAATCTAAAGTTAATTGTTTACTTGATAATTTAATGTGTTTTGCGTCTTTTTGAATTTTTCGTGCAAGATCAGCAATTTGTTTGGGCATGGTTGCTGAGAACAAAATAGTTTGTCTTTCTTCAGGTAACACATTAAAGATTTCTTTGACTTCATCTAAAAAGCCCATATTTAACATTTCGTCAGCTTCATCTAAAACCACGGTGTTACAATTATCGAAACGTAAAGTACGACGGCGGATGTGGTCTAAAAGACGTCCTGGTGTCGCAATAACAATATCGCTACCTTTTCTGATATCAGAAATTTGACGATCAATAGGTTGACCTCCATAGACACTTACAATTCGTATTCCTTCTGAAAACTTGGCGAATTTTCTCATTTCGTCTGCTACTTGTAAACACAACTCACGAGTAGGGGCTAAGATTAAGGCTCTTGTTTTACGGTTATCAAGAGGTTGGATATTGTTTAAGATTGGTAGACCAAAAGCGGCAGTTTTTCCACTTCCAGTATGTGATTGTCCTAAGACATCATGTCCCTCTATAAGAAGGGGGATTGATTGTTCTTGAATTGCTGAAGGTTCTTTATATCCCATTTCGGAAATAGCCCTTAAGAGTGGTTCTTTTAAGTTAAGTTGATTAAATGTCATAAATTTCTCGCTTTCTAGCCTGTTGATTATAACATAAACATTCTAAAACAAAAGGTTTTGTGATAAGATATTAGCATAACTGATGAAAATGAATTAAATAGTTGGCATCTTTAGAGAGTGAACGGTTGGTGAAAGTTCATGATAAGAGCTATTTATTGACACATTGGAGGTTAAGTACTGAAAACAAGTAGGTACTTACGTAGGCCGCGTTAAGGTTTTAAAGTAACAAAGTAAGGTGGTACCACGCGATTTGCGTCCTTGTATCATCTTTTTTATTAGTAACACAAGGAGGTTTAATATGTCTAAGTATCAAGGGCCAAGAGGAACCAGTGATTTGTATGGTAAAGAAATCCAACAATGGCAATTAATCGAAGAAAGAATTAGAGAATTTACTCGTCTCTATCAAATTGAAGAAATAAGAACACCAGAGTTTGAACACACCGAAGTTTTTGTAAGAGAAAACGATTCATCTGATGTCGTCAACAAAGAAATGTACACATTTGAAGATAACGGAGGCCGTTCTTTGACCCTGAAACCAGAAGGGACCGCCGGACTTATCAGAGCGGTAATTGAACACAAACTATATACAAATCCTGAGCCGCTTCATAAGTATTTCTATATCACGCCAGCCTTTAGATATGAAAGGCCTCAGAAAGGTCGCTTTCGTATCCACCACCAATTTGGTGTTGAGTTTATGGGCGAAAAGAGTCCACTAGTAGATGTAGAAGCTATTCAATTAGGCCTAAGATTAACTCAATCCTTTGGTCTTAACAACTTAAAGCTACATATCAATACTCTAGGTGATGATGAAAGTCGTCAAAACTATCGAAGTATTTTACAATCCTATTTTAAGCCTCATTTAGATGATTTATGTGGTGACTGTCAGCGTCGTTATGTCCAAAATCCAATGAGAATCATTGATTGTAAAGTAGATGGTGATAAAGAAGTAGTGAAACAGGCTCCTTCTATGAGAGATTCATTGAATGAAGAGTCATCTAATTACTTTAATGAAGTCTTAGAGCTGTTAGATTATTGTGATATTGACTATATTGTCGATGATAATATTGTCAGAGGACTCGATTACTATACACATACCGTCTTTGAAATGATTTCAGAGAATGAGGCCATGGGTTCACAGTCTACAGTCTTTGGTGGTGGACGCTATGATCACTTGGTAGAAAACTTAGGAGGTCCTTCCATAAGCTCAGTAGGCTTTGGAATGGGTATTGAGCGTTTGTTGGTTACTTTAGAAGCTGAAGGTATTGAGTTGTCTTTGGATAAACTGTGCGATGTGTATGGCATCTCATTAGGTCATGAGGCTAACAAAACCATGTTAAAGTTGATTGATCAGGTTAGACAAGAGTCAATTAGCGCAGAGATGGATGTCGCTAATCGTTCCATGAAGGCACAATTTAAATCTGCTGATCGTCATCAAGCACAACTAATACTAATCTTAGGTGATGAGGAACTGAAACAAGGAACTATTCGTCTTAAGAACACGAAGACTCAACAACAATTTGATATTTCACAAGTTGAACTAATAAATAAAATAAAGGAACAATTAGAGGTAGAAGAATGAAAAGAACACATACAAATGGAGAATTAAGACAAAGTGATGTGAATAGTGAAGTCACTTTAGTAGGATGGGTGAGTAAGAAAAGAAACTTTGGATCCATCATCTTTATTGACTTAAGAGATCGTTATGGATTAACTCAATTGGTTTTCAATGAGGAAGAAATTCCGGAGGCCAATTTGCTCAAAAGTGAATATTTAATTGAAGTTAAAGGTATCGTTGAACAACGACAAGAAGCCAATGACAAATTAGAAACAGGTCAAATAGAAGTCAAGGTTTCAGAGCTTAAACTAATTAATAAAGCTAAACAATCGCCGCTATTAATTCAAGACAAAACGGATGCGCTTGAAGATACACGAATGAAGTATCGTTACTTGGATTTAAGAAGACCTATTATGCAGAAAAGATTGATTGAAAGAGCAAAAATGACTTCAGCAATGCGTCGCTTTTTGGACAATAGTGAATTTATTGAAATTGAGACACCTATGTTAACTAAATCAACCCCTGAAGGGGCACGTGAATATTTGGTGCCTTCACGTGTTCATCCTGGAGAATTTTATGCTTTGGCACAATCTCCACAAATCTTTAAGCAACTTCTGATGATTTCAGGGTTTGAGCGCTATTATCAAGTGGCTCGTTGTTTTAGAGATGAGGATCTTAGAGCAGACCGTCAACTCGATTTTACTCAGGTAGATATTGAAGTATCTTTCTTAGAGGAAGAAGAATTTCAAAGCCTGATTGAAGAAATGATGAAAGAAGTATTGGCTTCCGTCTATCAAAAAGACTTAGTGACACCATTTAGAAGAGTACCTTTTGATGAAGCACTAAATAGCTATGGTTCAGATAAACCGGACGTTCGTTTCGATTGGAAATTGATTGACCTTAATAAGGTATTTGTTAATTCGGAATTTAAAGTGTTTAGTGATGTTTTAGAAACAAAAGATGGAGCGATCAAAGCGTTAGTGATTAAAAACGGTGCAGATCATACTCGTAAAGAAATTGATTCCTTAACCGATTTAGCTAAAAAGTATGGAGCCAAAGGACTTGTTACCTTAAAGTATCAGGACAATGAATTATCAGGTTCAGCTCTAAAATTCTTTAGTGAACAAGAACAAAAAGATTTAATAGAAACTACTAAAGTAGAAAATGAAGATTTGATTTGTATTGTCGCTAGTGATTGGGAAACCACTTGTAACTCATTAGGAGCCCTTAGACTACACTGTAGAGACAAGTATGAATTAGTTGATAAGGAAGAATTGGCATTTGTATGGGTCACTGATTTCCCTATGTTTGAACTGAATGAAGATAGCAATCGTTTAGTGGCTCGTCATCATCCTTTCACAAGACCTAAGGTTGATTCATTAGAACAATTAAGCTTAGATCCATTGTCTGTGAAAGCCTATGCTTATGACTTAGTCTTAAATGGCTTTGAGGTAGCAGGTGGTTCATTGAGAATTTATGATGCAGAGATGCAATCTAAGATATTTGAGTTGATAGGCTTTACTAAGGAACAAATTGAGACTCGTTTTGGTTTCTTTATTGATGCCTTTAATTACGGTACACCTCCACATGGTGGTATTGCGTTTGGTCTAGATCGTCTAGCAATGGTACTTACAGGTTCGGATTCTATTAGAGATGTAATCGCATTTCCTAAGAATGCCTCGGCTCGTGATCCACTGACAAATGCCCCGACACCTGTTGGCAAGGATGTGTTGGAAGAATTACATTTGGAAATTGTTGATCAAAAGAATCAATAATTAAAGTTTGTAATACCCATGATAAATATTATGCTATTT
>JAAZEF010000084.1 GCA_012512455.1 Erysipelothrix sp. | reverse complement strand
TTAGAGCTAACTTTATTATTATAGCCTTTCCTATCATGGATAACTTGTTTGGACCACAATGGTTACCATTGGGATCTATTGTTTTATCCATGTCTATGATCTTATTAAATCCTTTGGCTGTCATTGCTTTGAGTATCTTCCAAAATAAAAGTATTAACTATAGAACACTCTTTAAGAACATCATTACTAATCCTTTAATTTTGGGTACAATCTTGGGTCTTATCTTAATGAATCTAAGTTTCAAATTACCACTTTGGATAAGTGATAGTATCGATATGATTTCAGGTTTAGGGACACCACTAGCATTAGTTTGTTTAGGCGGCCTCTTTAACATTGAGTCAATTAAACATAATCTTAAATCAGTATCTTTAGTTGTTATTATTAAAATGTGTATCTTGCCACTTGTCGCTTTAGGTCTTGCGATGTTCTTTAAGTTTACATTTATTGAGACCATGGTAGCGATAATATTGTTTGCGGCACCAACTGCTGTAACTACTTATCCGATGGCTGATGCGATGGGAGCTGATGGCGAGTTTGCCCAACATATAGTGATTGTGACTACCTTATTATCATCTGTTATTTTAGTGTTTTGGATAGCAATTACTCATTACTTCTTTACTTAAGAAAAAAGGATTTCAATTAAGCGAAATCCTTTTTATTTTTTAATGATGCTTCAATAAACCCTAAGAATAATGGATGAGGTCTATTGGGTCTTGATTTGAATTCCGGATGGAATTGACATCCTACAAAGTAAGGATGATTGGTGTATTCAATAATTTCTACTAATTTATTATCAGGTGATACCCCAGAGAAGACGACACCGGCTTCTTCTAGAGGTTTACGATAATTATTATTGAGTTCATAACGATGGCGATGGCGCTCATCTATTGTTTCTGCTTGATACAATTCTTTAACTTTACTACCCTCTTTTAATTGACATGGCCAATTACCTAGACGTAGGGTGCCACCTAATTCAGTAACTTCGTTTTGATCAGCCATTAAAGAGATGATGGGATGAATCGTATCCGCATGAAATTCTTGAGAGTTTGCTTCGTTGAGACCTAGGACATTGCGTGCTATTTCGATGGTTGCGATTTGCATCCCTAGACAGATACCAAAGAATGGTATTTTTTGTTCTCGGGCATATTGTGTAGCCTTAATCATTCCTTCGATACCACGACCACCAAAGCCACCAGGGACGATAATACCATCTAATCCTTTTAGATCATTAGGAGTGATAGTTTCACTGTCAATCCAATGAATATTAATGTCACTTCCTAGTTCAATCCCAGCATGATGTAGTGATTCGCTGACGGATAGATAGGCATCATGAAGTTGAACATATTTTCCTACTAGACCTATTTCTAGTGTGTGTGATAAATTATTAGCCTTTTCGATCATAGCGATCCATTCGCTCATATCTGCTGGTGGGATATCTAATTCAAGTTTATGGGCTACATAATCATCGAAGCCTTGGGCTTGAAGAAGTAGTGGTAGTTCATAAATATTGTCGACATTTTTTGATTCAATAATAGCATGTTCTCTGACATCACAGAACATGGCGAGTTTCTTTCTTATTTCATCGTTAATAGGTTGTTCACCACGGGTAACAATGATATTGGGTTTGATTCCTAGTGACATGAGTTCTTTATAACTATGTTGTGCTGGTTTGGTTTTCATTTCATCGGTACCAGGAATAGTTGGTATTAATACGGTGTGAATGACCACAACATCTGATTTTTCGTGTTCACCATGAATTTGACGTACGGCTTCTAAAAATGGGAGTGATTCGATATCACCGACGGTTCCCCCTATTTCAGTAATGACCACATCCGCATCAGATTCCACCGCCGCATCCATTACTTTTTGTTTAATTTCATCTGTGATATGAGGTACTACTTGGACAGTAGCTCCTAAATAATCACCACGGCGTTCTTTAGTGATGACATTCATATAGACTCTTCCTGAGGTAATATTAGCATTTTTAGTCAGTTCTTCATCGATAAAGCGTTCATAATGACCTAAATCAAGGTCAGTTTCGGCCCCATCTTTGGTGACAAAAACTTCACCATGTTGATAGGGTGACATGGTTCCCGGGTCGACGTTAATGTAGGGATCAAATTTTTGTAGAAATACTTTTAATCCTCGATTTTTTAATAAACGTCCTAATGATGTGGCGATGATACCTTTTCCAATTCCTGAAACGACACCACCTGTGATGAATACATATTTTGTCATAATTACCTCCAGCGTCTTAAAATAAAAGAAAGCCCTCAACCTTTGAGAGCTTTGCCCTTTACTATGATATCAAATGCACTGATTTGCTTCAAGGGAAAAATTATTAATCTGAAATAAAATGATCATTTCGTTTGGGCATGATGAAATAGAGCACAAAGTAAGCGAGTAGTCCTGTCCCAAAAGCAAAGAACAATACTGCGAATATTGCACGTACGACTGTTGAGTCGACTCCTAAGTATTCTGCGATACCGCCACAGACTCCTAGCATCTTTTTATCTGTGTTTGATAAATAAAGTTTCTTATCTTCCATATGTGTTTCCTTTCTTGAATTAGGGTTTGGTGGCAAGATTAATGCGAGAACTAAGTATATCCAAATGCCAACAGCTGGAGGAATAAAGACTAAGAACACAAAAATAAGTCGTATTAAAAGTACATCTATTTCTAGATATTCAGCTAATCCTCCACAGACACCTAATATTTTTTGGTCATCGTTTGACAACATTAATCTCTTGTTTTTATCCATACTTGTATTATATCTTATCCTTTATTATTAAGCCAAGGATTATCTTGGTCGACATGGTTCAATAGCACACCATTTCCATCTTCATCGATATACACCAAGTTTTCAATTCGTATACCACCTACTCCTTTAAGATAGATACCAGGTTCGATTGAAAAACACATGCCTGGTTCTATTAACGCATGATTGCTGGCAGAGACATCATAGGGTTCATGAGTGCTTTGTCCAATACCATGTCCTAGGCGATGATTAAATTCATTTTTATATTGAGCACCGATAACATCACGTGCGACCTTATCTAGTTGAGAGAAGGTCATGCCAGTTCTTATTGAATTAAAGGCTTCTTTATTTGCCTTGTTAACTAAGTGGTATAACTCTTCCATTAATTCATTGTGCCCCATAATAAAGCTTCGTGTCATATCTGAACAGTAACCATCTTTAATGCATCCCATATCGATGATAATTGCTTCATTATCTTTTAATTTTCTATCTGATGGTATGGCGTGGGGATCGGCACAATTTTCACCAAAGGCGACAATCGTATCAAAACTTAAACCATCGGCCCCCAAATCTTTGAATAAATCTTCAATTTGATCTGCTACTTCTTTTTCACTAACCCCCACTTTTAATAAACTAGGTACTTTTTCCATTACTTGGTCATTAATTAAGGAAGCAACTTTCATCTTTTCTATTTCTTCTTTACTTTTTATGGCTCTTAACTTGTCTACAAGATCTGAGGCTATTGTAATGTTATAAGAATCAAGTAATGGTAAGAGTTCTTGGGCTCTCATATATTTATCTACTCCCAGATTTTTACCTAAGACTAATGATTTCATAATGGCACTGACATCGTCAGCATCATGAAAGTTGAGGACCTCAAAATCTTCAGTGGCTTCTATCCCAAATAATAAGTTTACGAGTAATAAGGGCTTTTGTTGGGGTCTTAATAAGAGAGCACTGAAGCGTTCCATAGTGTCTAGGTGAATACCGATTAGAAAATGAATGCTGTAAGGGTCTGTTATCCATAGACCGTCTAAATTTAATAAATCCATTCTCTTCTCCTTTTAAAAAAGCTGGTAATTACCAGCTATTCTTCCTCTTCTTCTGTGTCAGTTTTATCCTCGACTTCTAAATCGAGTAAATCTTCATCTAGATAACTCATATCTTCATCATCATCGATGATGTCGTCAAATTTCTTTTTATCGTTTCTAATTTTTTCGATGCTATGACGTTGTGCTAAGTCCCACTCATTGCCGTTAAGTTGATAAAAGCGGGCATCTAATGATAAGGCGTTATAAAACTTGACCATCTTCTTTTTGGCTTCATTTTCTTCTAAGCCAATTTGTGTGGCGACCTCTTCCCATAGAATATTAAATTTAACTGCTTTTCTCTTTTTCTTTAGAGCAGCTAAAGCATGTTCCTGCATTGATTTATTACTCATCTGATGACCTCCTTGTGTTTGAAATAATGAATTGTGTATCGAGTATACACTCGTTTTCTGAAGTTAGTTGGTAGCTAAATCTAAATTCATCTTGTGAAATAGAACATTCTTTAAGATAAGCGTCAAAAACCATTTGAGTTCCTAATGTTTCTACAATCATCCATCCCTTATGATTTAGTTCTAAATGACCTTTAGAGACATGTGACTTTTCAATAGTGCGATGGATAAACAGTTGGTTTTCTACAACTTTAAGATAGACCCTAGCAAGAGTATCTATTTCTTGATATTCAACCTCTATTCCTGATTCATTATGTCGAAATAAAGTGGCTTTATTCTCAATTATTTTCTGATGGTTGTCAATGATTTGAGAAATATGAAGTTGTATAGAAATGGCTATCACCTATTACTTTCCACTGAATTATAGTCGCTATACCAAATATGTCAAGTATAAAACATTAAATTAACGCAAAATAAAAGAAACAGGCTTTAACCTATTTCTTCATGAATGATTCTATTTCTTCAACCGTTTTAATAATCTGAGGGGCTAAATCTATACAGCCTTCATTTGTGACTAATAAATCAGTTTCAATTCGTATTCCAATATTCTCTTCTTTAATATAGAGGCCTGGTTCGTTGGTAATGACCATACCGGCTTCTAATACCGTGTTCTCTGTATTACCTATATCGTGGGTATCGAGTCCTAAGTGATGACCTACTGAGTGGTAATAATATTTTGCTAGTTCGAAAGGATCTTGTATCAGATTAATTTTAGTTAACTTCTCTACAAAGAATTCTTTGACTAAGTCATTTAGCTCTAATAAGGTCACACCTGGTTTAACGGCGTTTGTGACGACGTCCATGGCATCTAGAACAATATTATAGATTTGTTTTTGTCGCTCACTAAAGACACCATTTACAGGGAAGGTGCGCGAGATATCGGCTCCATAGTGATTAAGTTTAGCTCCCAAGTCAAAAAGCACTAAATCACCATCTTGTGTTTTGGCTTTATTTTCGACATAGTGAAGAATTACACCATTTTTTCCTGAGGCCATAATAGTATCGAACATTTCTGTGCCGTGATGTCGATGGACTTCATAGAGAAAGCGGGCTTCCATTTCATATTCATACATACCAGGTTTCATTTCTAACAAGACAGCTTCGATTGCTTTATTGGTTAACGCAACTGCTTCTTTAATGGCTTTAATTTCATGTTCATCTTTGATGAGTCTCATTTTGGCGATAAATGGATAGACATCAAATAAATTTAATAGTGGATGTTTATCTGTTAATTTCTTCGCAAAATGTTCACTACTTAATGGTTGAGAGTTAAAGTTTTGTCGATCACCATCTAGTCCTACTGATTCAATTTCCATATGAATAAGACTGCGACTAAAATAGTTTTCAAAACCTGATACGAATTGAATATTATTAATTCCACTGACTTCTATGGCTTCTTTTGGACTAATAAAGATTCCGATCCATTTTTCTAGATCATAGTTAATGTCACGGATAAACAAAATCTCTCTATTTCCTTGTTTTGTTTTGGCTAAAACTAAGATTGCGCTTGGTTCATTGATACCAGTGAGATAATAAAAGTTACGATTGGCTTCAAATTCATATTCTGAATCGGCTGATTTTCTTAGTGGTTCTCCTGAAAATAGGATAGTAAGACTATTGTCTTTTAGTTGAGTGAAGAGTTTTTCTCTTCTTAATTGAAATGGGTTGTTCATAAATCCTCCAATTTGGGAAAGAATAATTTGGAATCGCTTCGTGTTTGACTATTAGCAATAGCACTTACGATGGATGAGACCTCAGATAATTCTTTAACTTTGCCATCTGGCATTAATATCATAATCTGTTGGTCTTTGGTAAGATATGGTAAATAAGGTTCTTGGGTTAAACTATCGATTGCTAGATAATAGTCGATTGGATAGCCCTTTTCTTTGAGTAACTGTTCTTTTTCTTGATATAGTACTTCATCATTTTCTTCAAACTTGAAGATATCACGATTTAATAACCGAGTGGATAAATCTTGTAGAATAACATCTTCGTTTTGAAGAGCTAACTTCTTAAAGCCATGGATCATGCTGTTGTCATCTAGAAATAAATAATCTTCTAGTGAGACACTTTGATCTATTACAAATGGTACCACAAACAGTACGTTTTTTTGAATTAAAGATTGCTTGCTTTGATAAACATCTTTAATTCGCTTGAAGATATGTAATAACATGATTTCATAGGCTCTCGATGTGGGATGATAATAAACTTGCCAGTACATCTGATAGCGTGCCATGATGTAATCCTCGACCGCATTCATGCCACTTTCTTTGATGACTAGGCGATCATTTTCGATTCGTAGTGTTCTTAAGATTCTTTCGATATCATATTCACCATAGGATACACCTGTGAAATAAGAGTCTCTTAGTAAGTAGTCCATTCTATCGGCATCTATTTGTGATGATATCATTTGAGTTAAGAGTGTCTTGGGATGACTGTGGTCAATTACTCGACAGATATCTTTTGCTAGAGTATTTGATACACTGTCTAGTAAAGGACGTAGAGTGGGACCTTCTAAAATAATGCGGATAGTCATTGTCTCATGAGAGATACCGGTCACGGATTCAAAGGCATGGCTAAAGGGTCCGTGTCCTACATCGTGAAGGAGTGCGGCACAGAGTACCACAATTTGTTCGTACTCATTTAACACATCTTTGAGTCCTTTGACTTCATTGATCATGCGTCGGGCTATTTCATAGACTCCTACACTATGGGAGAAGCGTGAATGTTCTGCCCCATGGTACACCATGTAGGAACCTCCTAGTTGATGAATACGACGTAATCTTTGAAACTCTGGAGTATCTAATAACTTCCATATCACTTCATATTCAATTCGTACATATTCATGGACTGGATCGCGTAACACTTTGACTTCATCTAATTTTTTAATGTTCATCGTGTCTCTTCCTTCTTTAATAACACTACCGCTTGGGCCATGGCTCCTTCTTGGCGACCTATGTAGCCTAGTTTTTCACCACGGGTTGCTTTAATATTTAATATATCTATATCAATCGTTAAGACTTCACATAATACCTCTTTCATCAAAGGGATATAGTCTTTTAGCTTGGGCTTTTCTATCATGACTAAGGAATCAATGTTTACAATACGATACCCTTTGTCTTCCATAAGTTTCTTAACACTCTTTAATAATTCTAAGGAATCAATATCTTTATAGTCAGACTTAGTATCTGGAAAGTGTGTGCCTAGATCACCCAACCCTAAGGCACCGATGATGGCTTCACTAATAGCATGCGTTAATACATCTGCGTCACTGTGTCCTAATAATCCCAAATGATAATCGATTAAAACACCACCTAATATAAGTGGCCTATCTGGTACTAATGGATGAATATCACTGGATTGTCCTATACGATACATAACGTCTCCTTAGTTTTACCATTATATCATAAATAGCCATATTCATTAATAATATCTAATAGATGACCAGTCTCCCTTTTGTTCGATTATTTCTATCCATAGTTCACACAACCAAGACCATTTTATAAAAAAAGTTTATTTACTCAAGATGAATAAACAAACTAGTTAATTTTTGATACACGACCAACCAAACCACTTTCCAATAGGACCTTGATACCATGTGGATGAGTTGCGGAGTTCGTTAATATTCTTTTAACGATACCTTCTGTTAGTTTTCCTGTGCGCTGATCTAGTTTTAATACCACACTAACCTTAAGACCAGGTGTGATATCTTTTCTTAATTTAGGATTTAACATGATTATGAACGTGGGCGATCTTGGCCAAGGGTTCTTCTTCGCGATTTCTTAGACTTCTTAGGAGCGTCTTTTGTTCTTTTAGTAGCTGGCGATGTATTTTTCTTTTTATCATTGGTTACTTTAACTTTTCTACTTCGAGCTGGTCTTTGTTTAGGTTTAGGTGTGAAGTCAGTTAAAGGATATTGTTCATTGTCCATGACTTCGACTTTCTTCTTGATCAGTTTTTCAATATCTGACAGAAGTGATTTGTCTTGGAAATTACATAGTGATAGCGCTATTCCAGTGTTACCGGCTCTTCCGGTACGACCAATTCGGTGGACATACGTCTCTGGTACATCGGGTAGATCATAATTGACGACAAAGTTAAGTTCATGAATGTCTATTCCGCGAGAGGCAATATCTGTCGCAACTAACACTTGTGTTTGATAAGTCTTAAACTCGTTCAAAGTCTTTTGACGTATGTTTTGTGACTTGTTGCCATGGATTGCTTTGGCACTCACATTACGACGATTTAATTCCTTTACCACTTTGTCGGCACCATGTTTCGTCTTCGTAAACACTAACATCGATTCATTTGTGTTCTCTTCTATAAAATTATGTAATACATCCATCTTATGATTATTATCCACAAAGACTACCTGTTGGCCAACCGTCTCAACAGCTGATGAGACAGGAGTAATGGACACATTGACTGGATTAACCAATAATTGATTTGTAATGGTATTAATTTCTTTTGGCATTGTTGCCGAAAATAACATGGTCTGTTTCTTGACAGGTAACATCTTAATAATTTTCTTAACATCATTAATAAATCCCATATCTAGCATGCGGTCAGCTTCATCTAGTGTGAATATTTTGACTGCTGATAAATTGATATGACGTTGTTGTACTAAGTCCATAAGTCTTCCCGGAGTTGCGATTAAAATATCAACACCAGCCTTTAGTGCACGCACTTGGTTTCCCTGACCAACACCACCGAAAACAACCGTGGATTTAAGTGGTAGAAAACGTCCATAGACTTTGAAACTATCTTGTATTTGAATTGCTAACTCACGAGTCGGCGTCAAAATGAGAGACTGAATGACTCTCTTAGATGATTGTTTATCTTGATTGGATAATCGTTGTAGGGTCGGAATCGCAAATGCTGCCGTCTTTCCTGTACCAGTTTGAGCAAGTCCTAAGATATCCTTACCTTCCAAAGCGGATGGGATTGCTCCTTGTTGAATTGGGGTTGGATTTGTATAAGATGCTGCTTCTAGTGCTTTTAAGATAGGTGCACTAATGCCTAATTGTGTAAATTTCAAATATTTTACCTTTATTTTCTAATTGCGATATTCTTTGATTACTTCAAGAAAAAGAAAAGAGCGTTTCACTCTTATTCAAAATTAATGTTATATTTTTCGAAATGAATGTCTCAACTGAGTAATACTATCTCATTTGAGAAAGAAAGTAAACAAATGTCAATTATTAGCCTTATTCAAACCCAATACAAATACGTCTTATCGATCTTAGATACCTGTACTAATAACCTAAATGATCATTAGATGAGGATTTAATTGTCTAATTCATATTTGTTGTATCCATTGTTATTTACTTCTTTTATATCATGACAAACAACAAAGTCCTTAGTACACACCCAGGACTTTGTATTTAACTTATTTCTTGATAGAGGCCCCTAAGGCACCACCTGGATGCCACTTAACATAAGTTTGTGGATTCAATTCTTTATGTTCTTGTAATATAACACTTAAGCCTTGAAGAACAAGAATTTCAGCTAAGATAGAACCACGTGGAGGTTTATTTAAACTATCTCCTTCGTGAGTGACCCCTGCGATAAGTGCACAGTGCGCATTAGTAGCTAACCATGAGTCCTTGTTGCTTGTTACCGCAATAATCTGTGCTTCATTATTTAATAGTGTTTCAACTGTCGCTTGTAATTCAGCGGTTTGTCCACTGTTTGAAATTGCGATAACTACATCTCCTGGAGCCACCTGACCTGAACTACCATGCACCGCTTCTGTCCCATGAAGTACGTAGGCTTTTGTTCCTGTTGATGATAACAGACTAGCGATATATCCTGCGACATAACTAGGTTTACCTATACCAGTAAGATGAACTCTACCGCCTTTCTCTTCCACTTCTAATATTAAGTTTTTTGCTTGTTGTAAAGCTGAATAATCTATTTTACTTAGAAATTTTGACATTTCTTGTTGAGTTATTTGAAAATAATCTTTTGCGAATTGAGTCATAAACCCTCTCTTCTTTCTTAATTAATCTGTCGTATGTATTCTAATACCTTGTTTTTATCTGTGGTATTCTCTAATAATCGTAAAAGTGTTGAATCGTTAAAAAGTTCTAATAGCTCGCTCATCGCATCTAAATGCGTTTCATTATCAGTTGCAGCTAAAAAGAAAATATATTTAACAGGATTGTTATATGAGTCACCAAAATTAAGAGGTGACTTAAGTGTCGCTATTGCGATTGCTCTATCTAGAGCACCTTGATTTGGTTTAGCGTGAGGTAGTGAAATGTGTGGCGCGATCACAAAGTAACCAGGATTTCTCTCTTGAGATTTCAATACGGCCTCTAAATAAGATGTGCTAACTTTTCCAGTCTTTACAAGCAATTGACCTGCTTGTTCTATTGCTTCAAGTGGATTATTCGCATCCATCTGTAAGTGCATCGTATCTTCACTTAGTAAATCTATTAATCTGTCACGAGTAACTTCTACTGTCGACAAATCAACTGGAACCTTCAAGTAAGTGTTCATTAAATCTGAGACCAATTGATCTTCATTAGGAACTTCTCCTAGATGTTTACGTAAAATGGTAGTAATTGCTTCAGCCCTAGGTCCCGAAGTCGCATACTCACCTAAATGGGAAACTACTTCACGATACACTGTAAATTTTTCTTGGGCATCCATGATTGGACTTACTTTGACGACCGGAATTTTGACATCAGTTAAGTCTTTAAAGAAACGAGTCGTAAAAATAATGTCCACGTTATACTGTTCTACATCAAATTGAGAAACTTCAATTGGTAGAAGAAAGTCGATACTAGGAAATAACGAACGTAATTCGTTATATAAAATAACTGAAGAACCAATACCATTAAGACAAATGATTAAGGCTTCTTTTTTCTCTATAATTTCATCATCATTCTTCTGTGAGTAGGCACTCGCAAAGTGCATCGTTAAATAAGATATTTCATCATCACTAATTTCTTCACCAAAAGTTTCACGGAATGGTTTCATAGTTTCTTTCACCAAAGAATACAAGGAAGGATATTCATCTATTACCCTTTGTTTCAATGGATTAACTATTGGTAACTTAAATAGCAAACGATAATAAGCTGGTCTAAAATGAGCATAAATATGCCTAAACTTTTCTTCCAAATTACTATAATGAACTCCACTCAATAGCTCAAAACGAGTCATAATTTTTCCGACCATCTGAGCAATGATTAAGCAGTCTTCGGTATCGTCATCGATATTACCAAAGGAAACCCCCAAAATCCATGAACCTATATACTGTCGGTCAAGTTCAGCAATCTGATCACGGAATGGAAAGAAATCAACCAATTCATTCGTAAACTCATATTCCTTAAAACTCTTAATCATCTCCACATTTGGAATTTGTTGATTACTTTTATCGACATGTAAACCATCGACAATTCGTGTACTTAAAAAGATAAAGATATAAATAAATTCATCTAAGCGATCTTCCACAAAAGAAATCTCATGTTTTTGAGCGAGTTCTTGGATAATTAGTTTAGAGAAGTCAAAAGTATACAAATGTTGAGCATCAATAAACATATCTAGTACATGTGAATTCGCGTTTTCACTCAAAGAGTAAATTACATTTTTCATCATATGACGACGAAGATTCATTTCTTCACCCGCTAGATAATAACCAAGACTTCGATCATACTCTAAATCAATTTCTTGATCACTAAGTTCCAATGTCAATTCATTGAGGTCTTGGACTAACGTTGATTTAGACACATCCAAATAAGACATGAAATGTTGTAATGATAAAAACTCTCGATCTACAAATAAACATAGATAGATAAAAATCTTGCGCTCTTCACGATTAAGGTGATAAGTAATGTCTTCATTTGAGGCAAATAAAAATTGAATTAAGAAATCTCGTGTCTCAACATCAACCAAAAATTCTTGTTGATGACCTAAGACAACGGGTAAAAGCTCATAGTCTTCTATGAGTTGATTAAGTTTCTCCAAACGATACATAATTTGGCGTCGTGTTGCGTTTGTGTCCTTTTGTGCATCACTTACCGTATAAAACGATCGCTTAATAATTGACTTCAATAACAATAGAATTTCCTTATCCAAAGTCACACCCCTATTTACCCTATTTTACCATGTTGGTTACTTGTTAGCTATTTCACTATATGTATTAACAGCTTGTTTGAATCCATCTTTTATAACTGATGCGTCATTAGCAGAAATCAAATAATTGATATCTTCTCGATAGTGGTTCAGTATTTCATTGGTACCAATAATGCCAAATGGAATATTGAGTTTCTTACAAACTTCTACCACATGGTCTATTGCTTTTAACTCATTAGGATGCATGATATTACCCACATTACCTAAAGAGATACTTAAATCTACTGGACCAACAATACAAGCATCAATACCTTTAACTGATAGAATTTCTTCAGCGTTCTCTACGCCAAGTCTGCTTTCAATTTGAGCAATGGTAACTACAGTTTTATTTTTTTCGTCCATATTCTTTTGGTGGTTACCACTAGGTCCATAATTGGTATGAGCACCACTGGAGTAGCCTCTTGTTCCAATAGGTAGATATTTACTGTACTCAACAAGCTTTTCAGCTTGTTCTTTAGTTTCAATCATAGGAACCATGATACCTGTCGCTCCGCTATCAAGCATCTGAGCTATCTCTCTTTTGTTAAGTTCTGCAACTCGTACAAATGATGGTAAACCGATGTTGTTACCAAATAGCATTAAATCGTGTAGTTTTGATTTTGAAAACACGCTATGTTCATTGTCATAAAACACAAAATCAAGTCCTGCATCTTTGGCCATTAAATACATGGCTGGTGTGGTAAGAAGTTTTACAAATAATCCGTAATATCTGTTATTTGAATTTTTCATATATTAACCCTTTCTAAACTAAGAATAAGGAGCAAGGTCAATGCCTTGCTCCTGGTGTGTATTAAACGAACAGACCCTTTATGAAATTGATCACGTGATAAATGAATGATCCCACGATGTTGTAGTCAACATTCGGGAATGATGCATCCGCAATACCTAAGTTAGCAAATGCTGGATATAACATAAGTGGTAATATAACTAAAGCAATACCGACGATGAATGATGCGACAGCTGCGCCTCTCCATCCACCATAAGCGTTACCAAATACTCCAGAAGTTCCTCCTGAGAAGAAGCAGATACCTGCTGCTGGAATTAAGATAACCGGGCTATTAAATACCATCATTAACCACATTCCGAAGAATCCACCAAGTAGTGAACCTACGAATCCAATAAGAACTGCGTTAGGTGCAAATGGGAATACTGCTGGGCAGTCAACTGCTGGTTTAGCATCTGGAATATACTTCTCTGAGATACCGACGAATGCTGTTGTAATTTCAGCAATAAACTGACGAACACCATAGATAAGTACACTCATACCCGCAGCAAATTGTAGACCTTGTAATAGTGGCCAAATGAACCAAATATCGTTACCTGACATTTCTTGTACTAATGGTAATTGACCATTAACGACACAAGCGATTGCTGCTACATAGAATAATACTGACATAAATACTGCAACTGAGAATACAAAGTTACGGAACAACTTTAAGAATTCTGGTAGATTGACATCTTGTGAGTCTGATCCAGCTTTTTCTTTACTACCCTTAAATAGTTTTCCAATCCAACCAGCAAATGTATAACCGATAAGGTTAAAGTGACCCATAGCAATGTCGTCACTGCCTGTAATTTTTCTCATGTACGGTTGAGCAAGAGATGGTAAAGCGGCTCCTGCAAATCCTAATACTGCTCCACCTGCAAGTACTGTGACCCACATTGGTGCATCTAATGCGATAAATACAAGTGCTAACACAGCTCCAAAGTAGAGGAAGTGTTGTCCTGTAAGGAAGATAGCCTTAAAGCGTGTGAATTTAGCAAATATTAAGTTAAACACAAATCCTAAAACGAAGACTAATGCAACTTCTGTACCAAATTCATTTAGAGCAAGAGCGGTAGCGACTTCTACTTGTGTAGTAACCCCTTCGACACCAAATCCTGCGTTGAATAATGCTGAGAAGTTATTCACTACTCCAGACATTGCGCCAGAACCTATGTTAAATATCATAAATCCGACGATAGTCTTAACAGTACCGTTGATAACTTCTGATGTTTTCTTCTTCTGTAATAGAAGACCAACTAAAGCAACAAGTCCAATAATTAATGCTGTATTTCGTACTTGTCCTAACAAAGCATCAATAATCATGATTTTTCTCTCCTTTTAATTTCCCTATTGACTTTTTTGTAAAAACTGTTCTAACTTTTCCTTGATTTCTTCTTTATCCACAATGTTTCTTACACCAAGCGCATATTTAACTTGATCTTGTAGCTCATCGGCTAAATCTTCCATTGTGATTAGTAAGTCACCTTCATAACCCACTAATGAATCAAGGTTGCCATGTTCTGTTTCTATGGGATAGTTATTTTCTTTTATAACTTGATCCACTTTGATCTTAAGTAATAAACTTGACCCCATACCGGCTCGACATGCTACTAAAGCTTTGTACATTTAATCCTCCTCTCCATTCCTTTCTAAATAATCCATGACCTCTTGTGGGTCGCTCGCTTTATCTAACATTTCGAAGAAACTCGGTTCTTCGAATAAATCCGACAAATTTGCCAATGACTCTAAATGTTGGCCATCGTTTGTTGCACTTAATGTAAAGATATATTTCACAGGATCATTTCCTTGACTACCAAAGACGACCGGCTGTGTTAAACAAGTGATTCCTAATGCATTTTGTAACGCTCCCTCTTCAGGTCTAGCATGAGGTAAAGCGACACTAGGTAATAAAACAAAATATGGTCCGTTTTCATTCATTGAGCGAATAATCGCATCAATATATCTACTTTCAATCATTCCTTCTTCTACTAAAGGTGTTGCTGCTTTTATAATAGCTTCTTCTCTATTATTTGCTTCAACCCCTAATCGAATGAGTGATTTCTTAATCAAGCTCTCTAACATTTATTCGCTCCACTCTTTCTATACATTGATTTTATCGCCTTATCAGTGCATGTTCAAAGGGTTTTCAGACCATCTTTTGTTCACACGAAAACAAAGATTGCACTCTCATACTTTTAGGTATCACAAAGCAATCAAAAAGCGCTCTTATTGAGCGCTTTAGTTATTGATATTATTAATTACTCACTGCATAAACACTTTATCGTAGCCTGCTTTTTCAATACGATTCTTTACAAACAAAGCAATATAATAGTCAATCATCGAATGGACGAAAGTTCCTATCCCTACCAAACCTAATACTGCCACATAGAAACCATTATCATAATAAGCACCTACCGCATTACCACTGAAATAAAAGAGAGACACAACGATCACTTCACCTAGTGAGTGAATAGTAGAGATTAACACTAGAAATAGAAGGTTGTTATTTGGATGATTTAATATACCAGGTTTGTTTTTTAAAATGTGGGCACCTATTGCTACAAATATAACTTGAGAAAAAGCTCTTAAAGCGACTACTAAAGGAGCACTTAAGAGAAAGCCAAAGGCTGTTCCTAAGGCTACAGAAATCCCTACACTTGGCGAGATAAACATGCCAATAAATATGGCGACATGACTCGCTAATGTGAATGAAGCAGGCTCCATGACTATTTTAATGGGTGAAAACAATGGAATTATAACTCCTATTGCGATTAATATTGCTGAAATAGTTAGTGTTTTTATTTTCATATTGTTACTCTTTCTTAACTAAGGATAAGTCAGTACCCTTGGGATTAATAAAACGGTTCACAGCTAAGGCGATGAAAATGCCCACCATTGTCTCAGCAACTCTTACACTAACATACGTTAGTGCTGTTTGAGATGAATCATTGTGTGACAGTAGAATAATTAAAATGATTACCCCTGACATAGAATAGACAGGACCTCTAAAATTAAACCATTTCGAAATGACCATATCTACTAAAACAGCACCAGCTAATACTAATGGCCGATACACATTTTCTAAGGGTAATAATAGAACAATCAATGAAATGGCTCCCCCTAGAATAGTTCCTACAATACGATCAAAACCCGATTGACCTGTTTCAGCAATTGAAGTCCTCATTGTTAAGATACAAGCAATGGACGCATAAATAGGATTGTCATAGTTAATCAAGTCAAAAAAGACAAGACAAATAAAGACCGCAATGCTTGTCTTAATAATTCTAAGGCCTGGAATTAATTGGTCTACTTTGTTAATTGACACAATATCACCTTTCCTTAATTCATTATACGACAGAGCGGCACTAAATTAAAACAACTAGAATATTCTAGTCGTTTTATGGTTGCTTATTACATAAAATATCCTGTAAACTTCTCTCTAAGCTCAATACACGCACTGGATGATTGTGTAATGTATTCACTACTTCAATATCATCAAAAAAGTCTTCAGGTTTGACATAATGAAAACAAATATCATCATTTATATGCGAAGTATTATAACCCTTAGGAACACTCACATGAATTGTCTCAAGCAGAAACAAGTTAGGAAAATATAGATGTAAAGCTGTCTCATGTGAATATACGAGTCGATGACGATTCAATTGAATTTCATACAGACGATCATAGTTATCATCTCCTTTCGCATAGACACCTGGACGAATTCTTACCAATTCCCCATTTCTTTTAAGCAAATACAACACATGTCTTTGAATCCCTAAAGATTCAGCTATTTTATTAGTTATAAAATCATGACGACTAAAATAGTCACTTAATATTGCCCGATATTTATCCATGTTATTTACCCTTTATCAAATTTGAAAATTCATAACTTGTTTTTTGCCGATATACTCTATGTGGTCCATAAATAAAGGATTCTTTGTCATCTACTACATTGATGCCATTAGGAATGTCCTGTGTCTCAATAGCAATACCACAATGAGGATAACCTCTTTGTCTCTTATTTAAGATGTAAGAATCATTAAAATAGTTTGCGCTATAAAACACCGCACTAGGAGCATCGGTTGTAAGCTTTAATTGACGACCACTTACTTCATCCATTAAATAAAT
>JAAZEF010000083.1 GCA_012512455.1 Erysipelothrix sp. | reverse complement strand
TCTATAACTCATCACGCTTTGTGTTGTTATACTTACCAGAAGGCTTTAGTTTAGAAGATGTTAATTTTGACAATATTTCATCAATTGATCGTTGGATTTTAAATCGCTTCAACGAAACTAATAAGAGTGTTAACCAACATATGGAAGAGTATGAGTTTGCGATGGTTGGAAGCGAACTTCAAAAATTCATTTGGGATGATTTCTGTTCATGGTACATTGAATTATCCAAAGCCCAATTACAATCAGAAGATAAAGATGTTCTACAAGCAACGTATTCGACACTATTAAGTGTCTTAACAGGCATAGTTAAGATGATTCATCCATTCATGCCCTTTGTCTCAGAAGCTATCTATCAAGCACTACCACATGCTTATGATTCAATCAACCAAGAAAGATGGCCAGAATTAATACCAAATGTGACAGAGGCATTAGAAGTACAATCTCTGATAGAAACTATTGAACTTATCAGAAAAACACGAGTTGACTTTAACCTTAAACCATCTCTTGACTTAAAAGGTGTCCTAAAAGATACAACAGGACAAGTTATTGAGTTAGAAGCAGGATTAACAACGATGTTATATAAACTAGCCAAGACTGAGTTAGTCTCTGAGATTACTGAAGAGACAATCGTTGTTCCCTTAAGTTTTGGGACATTAGAACTTCTAAAGGCTGACTTAATAGATATTGAAGAGGAAATAGAAAAGTTAGAAAAAGAAAAACTACACTTTGAACAAGAGATACTAAGAGCTCAAAAAATGTTATCCAATCAGAAGTTTGTTGAAAGAGCTCCAGTTGAAAAAGTAGAGGAAGAAAAGAGTAAACTAGCTAACTACCAACACCAATACCAAGTCGTGGTAGAACAGTTAAGCAAACTCAAAAGTGACAAATAGTTTCCTGTCTGAATAGGCTTTCAATTGTAAGGTGATTTAGTGTATAATAGACGGGACGAAAATAAGGAGGAAATATGAGTAAATTTGTTTACAAGTTCTCAGAAGGCGATGGCAAAATGCGCGAACTTCTGGGAGGAAAAGGTGCCAACTTGGCAGAAATGACCCGTATTGGTCTACCTGTTCCTACAGGATTTGTTGTAACTACAGAAGCCTGTAATGATTATTACGCACAAAATGCGACAATGAGTGAAGCAGTTGTTAATGAAATTGCCGACCATGTTGCTAGCTTGGAAGAAAGAACTGGTAAGAAGTTTGGTGATGCCAACAATCCATTACTAGTTTCAGTACGTTCAGGTTCCCGTGCATCAATGCCAGGAATGATGGACACTGTCCTTAACCTAGGTATCAATGATGAGGTTGTTAAATCATTAGCTAAAGCATCAGGTAATGAGCAATTTGCTTATGACAGCTACCGTCGTTTTATTCAAATGTTTGCTGACGTGGTCATGGAAGTACCTAAAGCAGAATTTGAAGTTATAATTGACGAAATGAAAGAAGAAAGAGGCATTACTTTAGACTCTGAATTCTCAGCAGAAGATCTTAAGTTAATGGTTCAAAAGTTTAAAGATTACTACCGTGCTCAAAAGAGCGGACAAGAATTCCCAGATGATCCATTTGAGCAATTACTTGAAGCTATCAAAGCAGTCTTCAGATCATGGAATAACGACCGTGCTATTTACTACCGTCGTATGCACAATATTCCAGGAAGCTGGGGAACAGCTGTTAACGTTCAAGAAATGGTCTACGGTAACATGGGTAATGACTGTGCATCAGGTGTTGCCTTTACAAGAAATCCAGCTACTGGTGAAAAACAAGTATTCGGTGAATTCCTATATAACGTTCAAGGAGAAGACGTTGTTGCCGGAACACGTACACCATTACCAATCAGTGAATTAGAAAAAGATAAACCAGAACTTTATAAAGAATTTATAGAGATTTGTAATATTTTAGAAAACCACTATAAAGATATGCAAGATATGGAGTTCACTATCGAAAAAGATGTTCTCTATATGTTACAAACACGTAGCGGTAAAAGAACTGCTGCGGCAGCACTAAAGATTGCAGTTGATTTACACGAAGAAGGCTTACTCACTAAAGAAGAAGCAATCCTTCAAATTGATCCAAAATCATTAGACGCTGTCTTACACCCACAATTTGATACAAAAGATTTAGCTCAAGCTAAAGTTATCGGACGTGGTCTAGCCGCTTCACCAGGTGCCGCAACAGGACGCGTGGTATTCAATGCTCAACAAGCTAAAGAATGGGCAGATCGTGGTGAAAAAGTTATCTTAGCACGCTTAGAAACATCACCAGAAGACATCGAAGGAATGCACATCTCAGCAGGTATTCTAACTGCACGTGGTGGTATGACATCTCACGCAGCAGTTGTTGCTCGTGGAATGGGTAAATGCTGTGTCTCAGGTGTTGGTGAAATTCGTTTCAACGACAATGGTTTCGAATTAGGCGATAAACAATACAACCTAGGTGACTATATTTCACTTGATGGAACAACAGGTGTTGTTTATGAAGGATCTATTAAAACAGTAGATGCCACAATCTCAGGAGACTTTGAAGTACTCATGGGATGGGCTGACGAAGTACGTACTATGAAAGTTAGAACTAATGCTGACTCACCAGCAGATGCTAAACAAGCATTAGAGTTTGGTGCAGAAGGAATTGGACTAGTTCGTACAGAACATATGTTCTTTGAAGCAGATCGTATTCAATCTATGCGTGAAATGATCGTTGCTAAAGATGAAACAGCACGTCGTAAAGCGTTAGCAAAATTATTACCAATTCAACAAAAAGACTTCGAAGGAATTTATGAAGTCATGAAAGAACTACCAGTAACAATTCGTTATTTGGATCCACCATTGCACGAATTCTTACCAACTGAAGAAAAAGACATTATTGAAATTGCCAAAGAACTTAACATGGAAGTTGCTGACCTTAAAGACGTAATTGCTTCACTCCATGAATTCAACCCAATGATGGGTCATCGTGGTGTCCGTTTAGCTGTTTCATATCCTGAAATTGCTGAAATGCAAACAACTGCGGTCATTCAAGCAGCTTTAGCAGTTCAAGAACGTCTCAATATTTCTATCTATCCTGAAATTATGATTCCACTCATCGGAGATGTCAAAGAATTAACTTACGTTAAAGAGTTCGTTGTTAAGACAGCCGATAAATTAATCGCAGAATCAGGACAAACATTAGAATATACTGTGGGAACAATGATTGAAATTCCACGCGCATGTTTAGTCGCAGATGAGATTGCTAAAGAAGCAGACTTCTTCTCATTTGGAACTAACGACTTAACACAAATGACCTTTGGTTTCTCAAGAGATGACGCTGGTACTTTCTTAGGAGATTACTATGCGAAAGGTGTCTATGAAAGTGATCCATTTGCTCAAATGGACCAAACTGGAGTAGGACAACTAGTCAACAGAGCAGTTGAACTAGGACGCAGCGTTAAACCAGACTTGAAGTGTGGTATCTGTGGAGAACACGGTGGAGACCCTGTAACTATCGAGTTCCTTTACCAGACTGGACTTGACTATGTCTCATGTTCACCATTCCGTGTACCAATTGCACGCTTAGCAGCAGCTCAAGCTTCAATTAAATACGGTAAATAAGACTTACTAAACCTAGAATGGATTCTATTCTAGGTTTTTTAATTTTAAAATGATTGACATAGAGTAGATTGTGATGTACTATGTACTTAGTACATGGTACAGAAAGGAGAGGCTATGAAATTTAATGACAACGCACCCATCTATCTACAAATAATCGAAGACATTAAATCAAAGATTATCACCGGTCACTATCAAGCAGGTCAAAGAGTAGAATCTGTGCGCGACATGGCATTAGAGTATGGGATTAATCCCAATACAATTCAAAGAGCACTGTCCGAATGCGAAAACCAAGGGCTTTTATATAACGAAGGTCCCAATGGTCGCTATATCAGTCAAGATCAAACACTTTTACGACAACTTAAAAGCGATCAGATTAAATTAGTAGTCCAAGAATGTGTCAATAAAATGAGACAATACGGATTAACCACATCAGAAATGATAGAATGCATCAAAGCCATCACAAACAAGGAGACAGGCCATGAGTAATGAATACTTAATCCAAACCAGACAACTCACTAAAAGTTATTTCAGTAAAAAAGCTATTGACCAAGTTAATTTAGATTTAAAAAAAGGTCGAATTATCGGCTTATGTGGTCCCAATGGTTCAGGAAAAACAACCCTTATCAAAATTTTGGTAGGACTATTAAGAGACTATAAAGGAGAAGTAAAAATTAATAATGCTCATGTAGGATATGAGTCCTTACCCTTTATCTCTTATCTTCCCGACACCACTTATTTTGAAAAGAATATGAAAGGGACTCAATGTATCGAACTCTTTGAAGACATGTATTCTGATTTTAATAAAGAGAAAATGTTGGAACTATGTCAAGTCTTAGAAGTATCCCCAGAAGATACCTTTAGAACAATGTCCAAAGGGATGCAAGAAAAGTTTCAACTCGCCTTAGTTCTTTCACGAAAAGCCATGGTTTATTTATTAGATGAACCTATCGGAGGAGTCGATCCAGCCTCACGTGAAAAAATTATGAACACAATTCTTAGCTCATACGCCAAAGATTCCTTGCTTCTAATTTCGACACATCTCATTGCGGATATCGAACCTGTATTAGATGAAGTGATTTTTCTAAAAAATGGTCAAGTAGTACTACATGAGGATTGTGATGAATTAAGACAACGTGAACAAAAATCAATTGATGCTCATTTTAGGGAGGTATTCAGATAATGTTATTCAAATTAATAAAACATGATTTCAAAAATATATTTAAAGATTATGCACTTCTCTACATTATAATGATTGTCTTCTCAATTGCAGCACCACTCTTAATGAATTGGTCAACTAATTCTCTCTTTTGGGGAATTACGAATCTGATATTACTCTTTTTAATCATCGGATCATCCATTATGGTATTAGTCAATACTGTATCATTTATCAAAAGAAGAATGTTCTCAGACTCAGCGTATTTGAACTATACTTTGCCAGTATCAATGAGCCAAACCTTAATCTCAAAGATATTCGTCAGTATTTCAATGATATTACTCACTGGACTATTATCCGTGGTAGCTTTAATCATCTTTACTTACATGTTCAGTCTAACTGATCCATCAACGTTTGCTTTCCTAAACGAAATCGCAAAACGAGTCATGCAATTCTTACAAGAAGGTGGAACAATGTATGTTGTCCAATTGATTATTTCATACTTCATCGAAATGGTACCCACAATCTTGACTTTGATTCTATCCTTTACTTTAGTCAATACTTCATTCTTTAAGAAGAAATCAAATGTTTATGTCCTCTTGATTTTCTTATTAATATCATTTGTATTGTCCTTTAGTAGCACGATGTTCATGCATGTGATCGGAATTGAAATGATCTCAATGGATGGCACAGTCACTGCTATTCTTAATCAAAACTATCAGTTAAACTTCATTGTAATGAATGTCTATCAACTTGTAGTTAGTGGTATTCTATTCTTTACTACCACTTATATTCTTAATAATTATCTTGAAATATAGAAGTGCTAAGTTGCACTTCTTTTATTTTGCTATAAATTGTTATTAAGATTTGTTACAATAGAGTTAATAAAGAGGTGATATGATGCCAAATGTAATTACACACGGACTATTAGCTCAAGACGTTATACAACAGCTTGAAGTTTCCTCCGTGACTCAAGCAATACAGGAATATCCCCAAGCCTATCTCTTTGGTAGCAACGGACCGGATTACCTGTTTTATTATTATGTACTCAAGCCATTTAAAGGCCATCAAGAGAACGATTTAATTGTCGGCCTTGGTAATCGTGTACACAATGAAAAGATTAATGAGTTTTATCAAAAGGCAATAGAATGGTTAAATCAGTTAGAAAGTAAAGATCACGCTATTTTTAAGTCTTATTTAGCAGGACACATTACGCATTGGGCACTCGATAGTGTTGCCCATCCATATGTGTTTCATAAAACAGGACTCATAGAAGGTGACAATCGCTACCATCATTTCAGAATGGAATCCATGATCGATACATTGATGGTCACAGTCTATAAGAAGGGAAGACTCAAAGATTATCCTTCTTACAAATTTGTTAAGTTAGATTCATCTGAAAAACTAGTAATCGCTAAAGGATATCAATACATTATCAAAGAAATATTTGATTTAGATATTCGACTACAATCCTTTATAACTGCCATGGACAATATGTTTAAGGTCTTACATTTCTTTATGGACTCTTCGTCAGTCAAGACCAAAGGAATTCAATGGATTGAAAAGACACTCCTAAAGAATCCATGGATTATTACAAAGCATTTTGTATATGGTGAGGCGGATTTAGAGCACGATATTCTAAACTTACAACATAATCAGTGGTGCAATCCTGTCGATGAAACAGAAGTTTCTAATGATTCATTCATAGATCTTTATGAAACAGCAATAAAACGTGGGGTTGTAGCCCTAAATAAATTGCAAGACGATTTAGATACTTCAACTCAAAGTCTCATTGAGTATATTGATGGAAGAAGGTATGATACCGGCAAGAATTTAGATGTGCCCATGGAGCACTTTAACATCATTTATTAACATCAGAAGGGAGCATATTATGCTAATCAACATCGTTGGAAAAAACTTAGACATTACAGATGCTATGCGCGAAAGAACAGAAAAGAAATTATCTGTATTAAACAAATATTTTGCGGATTCAGATAATGAAGAGAGACTACTAAGAGCTAAACTATTAGTTAAAACTTATTCTGATCATCAAAAAGTAGAAGTAACGGTGAACACTCCGATAGGACTCTTACGTTCTGAAGTAAAGGCCATTGATTTCTATGCGGCACTTGATTTATCAATTGACAAACTAGAAGATCAAATAAGAAGACAAAAAACAAGAATGTCACGTAAAAATCGTGAAAAACTATCGGTTGCTTTCTTAGAAGAAATGAACCAAATCGAACAAGAACAACAAGAAGAAGTGACGCCTGTTCGTACTAAAGAAATCTTTGCTCAAAAGATGGACTTAAACGATGCGGTAGTACAAATGGAGATGTTAAACCATACCTTCTTCATATATACAGACAGTGAAACTAATGAAATTGCTGTCGTCTACAAACGTTATGATGGTGGCTACGGTCTGCTAGAAGTAGAAAAAGACACATCTGTGTGATATAATCATAAGATAAACGGAGGTATATTATGGCTATTAAAGATAAAATCAAGAACTTCATTGCCCCTATTGAAGAAGATGATGAATTAGAACTCACTCACGATGATTTAAGAGCACTCAGTGATTATGAACAACCCAAATCATCCACTTCAGGATCACGACTTCAAGCTGATACCAAAATGGTATTGTTTGAACCACGAACATTTGAAGAAAGTGAAGAAGTCGCACGCCATCTCAAAGATCGCAAAGCGGCAGTTGTAAACTTACATCGTTTACCACCCAACTTTGCCCAAAGAACCATCGATTTTCTGACCGGTGTAGTCTTTGCATTAGATGGTAGTATACAGAAAATTGGTCATAATGTGATTCTCTGTACACCAAAAACTATTGGAGTGAGTGGCGAAATTAGTTTCGACCTAAATGAGGAAGACTAGTATCGATGAGCGAATCAAAATTAAAGTTTCGCATTTCTAAAAAGGGGTACGATCGCTACGAAGTCGATCGTGTACTTGAGAATTATCAAGGTGAATTGAAAACACTTAAAGAGAAATTAGCAACCTATGAATCACAAATAGGTGTTGCTCATTCTCAACTCGACAAGCTAAAAAGTCGCTATGATGACTTAGTTTCCAAATTATCAGTGCGCGAAAAAGCCGCAGATGAAATTGCCCGCTTGGCACTCAAAGAAGCTAACATCGTCATCGATACAGCGAACCAGAACGCAGACTTGATTGTCCAAGAAGCTCTATCGACAGCCAAAATATTACTGACCGAGCTTGCGAAAGTGACAAATGATACCAATCACGCAAAAGATGATATGAAGGAAAAAATTGAACTTATTCAAAAAACACTCGATGAGATTAAGTTACCTGCCGTACCATCCGTAGAATGGTTAAATCAAAAAGAAGAAAACAAAGAAAAGCATACGTAAGACACATCGTTAATATGTAGTGGGATATTACAGAGAAATTCATTTAAGCTGAGAGTGAATATATCCCTCTATTAACGATATCACTTACCAGTGTATCTCTGAAAAAATAGTAAGAGATAACGTAAGGCGGCGTTAACGTCTCAAGTGCACACAATTTTAGTGTGAAACAAGGTGGTACCGCGCAATTGACGTCCTTAGGTTGGACGTTTTTTTATTGAGTAAGGAGAAAAAGAAATGGATTATAAAGATACACTACATTTACCAAAGACTAGTTTTGAAATGAGAGGAAAACTAGTCAACAAACAACAAGGATTTTTAGACTATTGGCAAGAGATTGATCTCTATAAAGAAATGTTAAAAGAACACCAAGACAAGCCAACATTTGTATTACACGATGGTCCTCCATATGCCAATGGACATATTCACATCGGTCATGCCCTCAACAAGATTTTGAAGGATTTTGTTATTCGCTCAAGATTTAAGTTAGGCTTCCGTGTACCCTTTACACCAGGTTGGGATACTCACGGACTACCAATCGAAACAGCTGTCACCAAATCAGGAGTCAATCGTAAAGAAATTCCTCTAGATAAATTTCGTGAAGCATGTTTAGAATATGCTCAAAAACAAGTGGCACAACAAATGGCAGACATGAAAGCAATCGGCACTGTCGCAGATTAAGATGATCCATATATTACTTATCAACCAGAATTTGAAGCAGTTCAAACTGAACTATTCGCTAAAATGGTCGATAGAGGTATGATTTATCAAGGACTAAAACCTGTCTATTGGTCACCATCCTCTGAATCAGCATTAGCCGAAGCGGAAATTGAATATAAAGACAAAAAAGATCCATCCATTTATGTTAAATTTCAAGTCAAAGATGGCAAAGGTATCTTAGATAATGACGATTATTTTGTAATTTGGACAACCACACCATGGACTATTCCTGCCAACTTAGCCATCTCCGTTCATCCTCGTTTTAACTATGTCTTAGTTAAAACACCTATCGGTAAATTAGTGTTATTAGAAGATTTATTAGAATCTCTTTTAGAAGAATTTGAAATTGAAGAATATGAAGTCCTTAAGACATTTAAAGGTCAAGACTTAGAATTTATCACTACGCAACATCCTTTACTCGATAAAGAATCTTTAGTTATTGTAGGTGATCATGTCGGAAGCGATACCGGAACAGGATCTGTTCATACCGCTCCAGGCTTTGGTATGGATGACTACATTGTGGGTCAAAAATATGGACTAGAACCATATTGTAATGTGGATGCTCAAGGTCGCTTTGATACCACTACTGTCGATTGGCTACACGGTGTAACGACTGATGAAGCTAACAAACTAATTACCAATAAACTTAATGAATTAGGTCTTTTAATTAAGCTTAAATTTATTACTCACAGCTATCCACATGACTGGAGAACTAAGAAACCTATTATTTATCGTGCAACTACTCAGTGGTTCGCATCGATCGAAGTCATCAGAGAAGAATTACTAGCAGAAATCGATAAAGTAGAATGGAAGCCAAGCTGGGGTAAACAACGCATGCACAACATGATTAAAGACCGTAGCGATTGGACTATTTCACGTCAAAGAGCTTGGGGTCTACCTATCCCTGTCTTCTATGCTCAAGATGAAACACCTATTTTAGATTCAACAGTAATCAATCATGTGGCCTCCTTATTTAGAGAACATGGATCCAATATTTGGTTCGCATGGGAAGCTAAAGACTTACTACCAGAAGGATTTAGTCATCCAGGAAGTCCTGATGGAATTTTTACTAAAGAAAAAGATATTTTAGATGTGTGGTTTGACTCAGGATCAAGTCATACAGCAGCTCTACAATCCAGAGGATTAGAGACACCAGTCGATCTTTATTTAGAAGGTTCTGACCAATATCGTGGTTGGTTTAACTCTTCCTTAATTATCTCTACTGCCGTCCATGGTCATGCGCCATATAAGAAGGTTGTATCACATGGTTTTGTTATGGACGACAAGGATGAAAAGTTCTCTAAATCAAAAGGAAATGCTTTATCGCCTAATTCAATAGTTGATCGTTTAGGTGCTGATATCTTAAGACTTTGGGTCGCAAGTGTTGATTACACGTCGGATGTTGGTTTGTCAGATGATCTCTTAAAACAAGTCTCAGAAAACTATCGTAAGATTAGAAATACTTTACGCTTTATGCACGGTAACTCTTCTGATTTAAATAAAGAAGATGTCTTAGAGCTCAATGAATTACCAGCTTCAGATCGCTATGTATTAAATGAAGTGAATAAAGTATTAAAAGAAGGTATTAAACATTATGAAAATTATGATTTCAGTGATGTTCTTTCTGATGTAACTAAACTATTAACCAATATTATGTCAGCTTACTATCTAGACTACTCTAAGGATATTCTATATATCCATGCTCAAAACGATGTGAGAAGAAGACAAATTCAAAGTGTCCTCTCAGTATCATTAGAAGCGTTGATGCATTTATTGTCACCAATCCTTAGCTTTACTATGGAAGAACTTAATCAAATTATTAATCCAGATGAGAAATCAGTTCATCTCAAAGAATTTACTAGAGAATTAGATGTTCAATTTAGTGAACAAGAACAAAATGACTTTAAACAACTCCTAGCACTACGTGAAGCTGTTTATAAAGCATTAGAAGATGCCAGAAAAGAGAAACTCATTGGTAACTCATTGAAAGCTAAAGTATTATTGAATGTTAATGAAGACTTAAAAGCACTCTGTGATACTTACTTTGGAACTGATTTAAAACAGTGGTTCATTGTCTCTCAATGTGAGTTTACTTCAGAAGAATTAAATGAAGTATTAGGGTATCAAATCAAAGTACTAGAAGCTCAAGGTGAAGAGTGTGAAAGATGTTGGAATGTAGTCAGTGAAACCAAAGATGGCGTCTGTGAAAGATGTCAACATCATCTTGGTTAAAAGTATGATTACTTCACTAACTAATCCCCAAGTTAAAAACTTGCTAAAGCTACACCAAAAGAAATATAGAGACGAAAGTAAGAGTTTCCTTATAGAAGGTGAACATCTAGTCTCAGAAGCTTTACTATCAAACTCATTAGAATTACTCATAGTTACAGAAGAGTATTCAGGATCAATATCTTTTGATAAGACTCTTTTTATCACACAAAAAATTGGTGATAAACTTTCATTTACACAATCTGGTTCATCACTCTTTGGACTGTGTAAAATAAAAGAGACTACAGAGTTTTATGGCACTCGTTATTTACTTTGTGATCAAATACAAGATCCAGGCAACCTAGGTACTATGATACGCAGTGCTCATTCCTTTGGTTTCGATGGGGTAATTGTTTCCAATGACTCTGTTGATTTCTACAATGATAAAGTGATACGTGCAACCCAAGGAGCCTTGTTTCATGTGGACTTAATAAGAGATGACTTAAAGAAGGTTATTAAAGAATTGAAAGCTAAAAACATCAAGGTCCTAGCAACTGATGTACATAAAGCTAAACCATTAGGATCTTTTGAGAATCATGATGTTGGACTTATTGTAGGAAATGAAGGACAGGGTGTATCTGATGCTTTGTTGTCATTAAGTGATGACTTAGTAAAGATTGAAACAGCTCATTTTGAATCATTGAATGTCGCTGTCGCGAGTAGTATTTTAATGTATCATTTTAGAAAGAATTAAGTTATTATTTTAAAAGGAGGATTTCTTATGGAAATTAAAATAGTAAAAGATTATCAAGCTGTAAGTGAATTAGCTGCTTCTGAAATAGAATCGTTAATGAACTCTAAAGAAGAGGTTGTGCTAGGCTTAGCGACTGGTTCCACACCGGTTGGACTTTATAAAGAATTAGTCAAAATGTATCAACAAGAAAAACTTGATTTCTCAAAGACAACAACTGTTAATTTAGATGAGTACGTTGGATTAAAGGGAAGTCATCCTCAAAGTTATCGTTATTTTATGAATGACTTATTATTTAATCATATTAATATCGACTTAAAGAACACTCATTTACCCGATGGAGCGAGTGAAAATCCACAACAAGCAGCGGTTGATTATGAAGAAGAATTGTCAAAATTAGAAACTATCGATTTACAAATTTTAGGAATTGGGACCAATGGTCATATTGCCTTTAATGAACCAGATGATAGGTTATCTTTATCGACTCATGTTGTTAATTTACTACCATCCACTATAGAGGACAATGCTCGTTTCTTCGAAAGTATTGATGAAGTACCAAAGACTGCGATCACTATGGGTGTCGGATCTATTATGAAGGCACAAAGAATTATTGTTTTAGTGAGTGGGAAATCAAAAGCTCCGATTGTTGCTCAGTTGATGGACGACTATGTTTCAACACAACTTCCTGCTTCTTTACTTAAATTTCATCCCCGTGTCTTATTGATTATTGATGAAGATGCTGCTTCATTACTTTAGTAATGACAGAAATAGAATTATCAATTAAAAATAAAGTATTTGTACAAAGAGCTTTAGATAGCCACAAAAGAACCTATGGTCAAGTAGGATTTCTTAGTGGCTCTTTAGGCTTAGCAGGAGCATGTGTTCTTAATGTTAAAGCAGCCCTAAGAGTTGGGGCAGGGCTCACAAAAGCCTTGATACCAAAGGAAATCTATGAAGTGATAGAAAGTTCAAGTTTGGAAACCATGACACTCATTTATAACGATGAAAATGATTTGGATGACTTAATTAAGACAAGTGATGTTATAGCTAGTGGTAGTGGTTCTAATCATTTTAAGGAGTATCCAACTTTACTGAGAAAATTAATTAAGAAAGCTACAGTTCCTTTGATTTTGGATGCCTATGTCTTAAGAGTATTATCATTAGAAGAAATGAGTCATTATCAAGGTGATTTAATCATTACACCTCATCTTGGTGAGATGGAATCATTAATAGGTAGAAGTGTTATTGATCCATATGAATGTGCTAAAGAGATATCCACTAAATACAATATTATTGTGGTCCTTAAAGGATCAACTACTTATCTGGCATTTCCTGATGGTGAAGTCTATTTTAGTAGCTTTGGTAATCCTGGTATGGCAACTGCTGGAAGTGGTGATGTGTTAGTGGGTGTCTTATCTGGCATTGTTGCACAGCATAAGAATATCAAAGAAGCTCTACAAGCTGGGATAGTATGTCATGGGTTAGCTGGTGATTTGGCCGCTCAAGATTTGGGTGAATATTCTATGATTGCCAGTGATTTGATTAAGTATTTGTCTTTAGCGATAAGATTTTGATATAATAGGTTAGAAATCGTTGAAGAGGACTAGTACTATCAAAAAAAGTATAGTAAAGCGAGAGATGAGTGGTGTAAGCATCTCCTATACTTGATAAGGAATTCACCTTGAAGAGGAACTAATCATTCCCGCCAACTTAGCGTTATAAGTTAAAGACCAATTTTTTGGTGAATTAGGATGGTACCACGTTAGTTCGTTCCTTGGGGATGGACTTTTTTATTATTAAGGAGAGAGACCAATGCAAACAATTAGAGAGAATGCGCTACAAGAAATAAATGAAGCGACAACTTTAGAACAATTACAACAAGTACGTAATACTTATCTGTCTAAAAAAGGATTAGTATCTTCATTGATGAAACAGATGAAAGATTTATCAAATGAAGAGAAACCACTATTTGGACAAAAGGTGAATGAACTTAAAAACGAGCTCGAAGAAGCTTATCAAATCAAACAGGCACACCTTCAACAAGAGGCGCTTAATCAACGTTTAGAGAAGGAAAGAATTGATATAACATTACCAGCAACTCCACTAAAAGTAGGGCAGTTACATCCCTTAATGATGGTGTGGCGTGCGTTAGAGGATATCTTTAGAGAAATGGGCTACAACATTGTAGAAGGAAATGATGTAGATACTGATTTTTACAACTTTGAAAGAGCCAATATTCCTCAAGACCATCCAGCTAGAGATATGCAAGATACCTTCTATATTGATATGGAACACTTGTTACGAACTCATACTACCGCGATACAAACACGTGCCTTAGAAATGTATGCGCCGCACTTACCCATTAAAGTGGTCTGTCCTGGTAAAGTGTATCGAAAAGATGATGATGATGCGACACACTCCCATCAATTTATGCAGATGGAAGGTTTAGTTGTCGGAATGAATATTACCCTTGCTGACTTGAAAGGTACTTTAGAATTACTTGTCAGAAGTATGTTTGGACAAGAGCGTGTTATTCGCTTTAGACCATCATATTTCCAATTTACCGAGCCTTCAGTGGAAGTAGATGTCAGCTGTCATGTTTGTGATGGTAAGGGTTGTTCTGTGTGTAAACAAACAGGTTGGATTGAGATTTTAGGGGCCGGAATGGTTCACCCTGCGGTATTGGAAATGGCAGGCTATGAGTCACAAGAAGGCTTGAGTGGTTTTGCGTTTGGTGTTGGTATTGAGCGTGTGGCCATGTTGAAATATGGGGTTAGTGATATTCGTCAGTTTTATACCAATGATCAAAGATTTTTAGAACAATTTAAACGTTTTGAATAGGAGAAAGAGAATATGTTAGTAAGTAAAAAATGGCTCAATTCAATGGTCGATGTGAGCACAATAGATGCCTATGAGTTAGGTGATATTCTAACGAATGCGGGCTTAGAAGTTGAATTAGTATATCCTTTAGTGAACGCGACAAACTTAGTGATTGGACACATAACAAATTGTGAAAAACATCCTGATTCTGATCATTTAAGTGTTACTAAAGTTGATGTTGGTAATGAAGAATTACAGATTGTATGTGGAGCCCCTAATGTTAAAGAGGGACAAAAGGTTATTGTGGCCCTTGAGGGTGCTAAATTACCAGAGTTGACGATTAAGAAAACAAAGGTTCGTGGAGTAGAATCAAATGGTATGATTTGTTCTCTATTAGAGTTAGGGATTGATGAAGAATATTTACCTGTCGATAGTCCTAGTATCTCTGGTATCGAAGTCTTAGATGATGATGCTAGGATAGGAGACGATCCAATTGCTTATTTAGGTTTAGATGACATGATTTTAGATGTGTCATTGACTCCTAATCGTGCAGATTGTATGGCAATGCAGTCGATAGCTAGAGAGGTGTCAGCTTTAGTTAAAAAAGAGTATCAAGCTCCAGAAGTAGAAAAAGATATCTTGAGTGGTTTAGCTTCTGATTTTAAGGTGAATAGTTTGACTAAAAATTGTCATTTATTTGTCGCCAAAGAGATTGGTAAAGTAACTGTTAAACCTTCACCTCAATGGATTCAAAATGTCCTTATTGCTTCAGGGATGAATCCTATTAATAATTTAGTCGATATCTCTAATTTAGTGATGTTGGAAACAGGTCAACCGAGTCATTTTTATGATCGTGATTATTTTGATGTGACAGATATAAGTATCATTGATGATTTTGAAGGTAGTGTTAAGGCTTTGGATGATCAAGAATATGAAATTATCAAAGGTGATACGATTATCTCAATGGCAGGCAAACCGATTGGGATTGCAGGGATTAAGGGATTGGGTAACTCAATGATTCAACCTGATACGTCCTCAATGGTCATTGAAGTGGCTAGCTTTGATCCACTTGCGATTAGAAATACTTCTAGACGTCTTGGTCTAGCTTCTGATTCACAGGCACGTTATATTAAGCCAATGGATCCACAGGCTCCCATCAAAGCATTAGAGCGTATCATGTATTTATTAAAGAAATATGCGGATGCGGATGAGATTTATGAGAGTAAAGTCTTTGGTAGTTTAGAGGCAGAGTCTTTATCTAAAGTGTCTGTAACTTTTGAACATGTCAATAATTTATTGGGTACAAAGCTAAGTGATGATGAAATTGGTGATGTTTTTGAGCGTCTTAATTTTCAACCTACTGTTTCTAATCGTGTGATAGAATGTACGATTCCATCATATCGTCGTGATCTCTTTATTGCACAAGATTTGATTGAGGAAGTGATTCGTGTCATTGGTTATGACATCATAGAATCTACTTTACCTCAGATGCCTTTAACTCAAGGGTCATTGAACAAAGATCAACATTTAATCCGTCATGTTGAAAAAACACTAGTGGGCTTAGGAGCTCAACAGGTGATAAGCTATACGTTGGTTTCTAAGAGCTTAACGTCTCATCCTCTTTCGTTAAAAGATCCTTATCAATTAATGAGTCCGTTATCTGATAAAAGAGAGTATGTGCGTAATAATTTGACCCAATCACTAATACCTATTTTGGAGTACAATCTATCCCACCAAAATACTGACAACTTATACTTTGAGATATCTCAGGTATTTGGTCAGGATAGTGAACAGTGGCGTTTAGGTTTAATTGGTGATGGGCAGTTAGTACAGGATACGTATCATAAAGTGTCTTCACCACTTGATTTCTCATTAATGAAGGGTATTCTTGAGACATTACTTGAGGAGTTAGGAGTATCTAAAGCACGTCTATCTTATGAAGAGAATGAAATAGATACTGTCAATTATCATCCGTATCGTAGTGCGCAAATTTATTGTGATAAAAAGCTACTTGGTCTTTTTGGTGAGTTACATCCCCAATTAAATAAGGGTGTGTTGGCTGAGATTAATCTTTCCTTTATTATGGGACTTAAAAAAGCAAAAACGAAATATACTCCACTTAACAAATATCCACGAGTGTCTCGTGATATTGCGTTAGTTGTTAATGATGAAGTGACTCATGAAGAGATAATTAGAGTCATCAAGAATGCGGGTAGACCTTACTTAGAGTCAATAAATCTTTTTGATATCTATGAAAAAGAAGATAATAAATCAATGGCTTATACTTTAGTCTTTGAGTCTAAAGAGAAAACCTTAGTGGATGATGAGATTAACCAAATGGTGAATAACATCTTGGAAAGTCTTAAAGAAAAATTAAATATCACTTTAAGATAGGGAAAATGAGATTCACTGCTTATCTATAATAAGAGGTGAAAACAATGAATGAACACATAAAACGTTGTCAATGGGCACTTCGTAGTGACGAAGAAATTCTATATCATGACACCCAATGGGGTCGTCCTGTTTTTGATGATGAGCTTTTATTTGAGATGTTAGTACTTGAGATGATGCAGGCTGGTTTGAGTTGGACGACCATCCTTAAGAAAAGAGAGGCCATGACCATTGCTTTTGAAGGTTTTGATGTCCAAAAGATAGCTAAGTATAATGAAGCTAAGATATTAGAGCATTTAGAGAATAAAGAGATTATTAGAAATCGTAGAAAACTAGAGGCAATGGTTAATAATGCAAAGTGTTTTATAAATGTCCAAAGAGAACACGGATCTTTTAGTGAGTATCTTTGGTCACAAGTTAATCATCAAGTGCTTCATAATGGGTGGACTAATGAAGAAGATATTCCTTCTTCGTCACCTTTGTCTAATGAATTGTCTAAGGACTTAAAAAGAAAGGGCTTTAAGTTTGTGGGTCCGGTTATAATGTATGCTTATTTACAGGCAGTGGGTGTGATTAATGACCACTTACAGTCTTGTTTTTGTTATGATGAAATTGCTCATTTAAGAAGTTAGCTAGATGGGAGTAATTTATGATTGAAAGAGTAATCGTGGTAGGAGTTGATTTGGGCCAAGAAAACTTTAATGATTCGATGGCTGAACTAAAAGAATTAGTGGGGGCAGCTTCTGGTCTTGTAGTGGGTATGGTGACTCAAAAAAGACAGAGAGTAGTGGCTAGTACTTACATTGGTAAGGGTAAACTAGATGAACTATCAGAGATGGCTGATGAACTAGAAGCTGATACGATTGTTTTTAATAATGAACTATCTGGTTCTCAGAGTCGTAATATTGAATTAAGAGTTAATCGTAAAATAATTGATCGTACGGGTCTCATATTGGATATCTTTGCGAGTAGGGCGACTTCTAAGGCTGGTAAATTGCAAGTTCAATTGGCACAACTAAAGTATCGTTTGCCTCGTTTACAGGGCTACTACAGCAATCTATCGCGAGTAGCTGGTGGTATTGGTACTCGTGGTCTGGGTGAACAACAATTGGAACTTGATCGTAGAGCTATTAATCGTGAAATATTACAGATAAAGAGACAATTAGAGAATGTGGAATTAACGCGTCAAAATACACGGACTCATCGACAAAAATCACATTTACCACTTGTATCGTTAGTTGGTTATACGAATTCGGGTAAGTCGACTATTCTTAATTCATTGATTGATGAGAATAAACAAGTCTTTGTGAAGGATATGGTGTTTGCGACATTGGACACAACTTTACGTCGTGTGATTTTACCTAATGGTTTACCGATTATTATGAGTGACACTGTTGGATTTGTGTCTGAACTGCCAACGTTATTGGTGGAAGCTTTTAAATCGACCCTTGAAGAAGTTTTGGAGGCACATTTAATTGTGATTGTAATTGATGGTTCTAAATCAGATGTCCAAATGCAGGTGGAAACAACTTTAGAAGTCTTGGATGAGTTAAAGGTTACTGAGACTCCTATTTTAATTGTGTTTAACAAAATGGATTTAGTAACTGGAAATGTACCTTATATTACACATGAAAAAAGAGCTAAACAAATTCATATGTCGGCTCTTAATGAAGATGATATTCAATTATTATTAACTGAAATACAGAATGAATTAAGTGATGCTTTTGAGCAGGTCACACTATTTATTAAGTATGAGGACTTTGCGCTTATTAATTACTTAAATCAACAATATCAATTAACTGATGTACAATATTTAGAAGATGGCATTCAGTGTCGCAGTGTGATTCACACACATGACTTACAGCGAGTAAAAGATTATTTAGTATAAATCAGTATGGGTACTTAGGTAGCGGTGAATGTATTTCACGGCTACTTTTAATATCGCATATAGTGGTACCCCAATAACGATACCAGATAATCCAAAGAGTCTTCCTGATACTAATAACACCACAAGAATTGTAATGGGATGAATTTCTAAATTATCCCCTAAGATCTTCGGTGATAGAATTCTACCTTCAATGGTTTGTTCAATTGTAAAGACGATGAGAACATAGATGACCATCATGGGTGAGTGGACAAAGGCTATGATGAAGGCTGGGATCATGGCTAAGAAAGTACCTAAATAGGGAATTACATTTAATATTCCTGAGACGAGTGCTAAAACACTCCCATAGGGCAATTTAATGATGCTGTAGCCGATGAGGAACATGATGGCTACCCCAATAGCTACTAGGATTTGTCCTCGTATATAAAGCGATAATTGACGATTGGTGTCACTTAGGAAATTAGAGAAGACATCACGAACTCTAATTGGTATTAATTTCATTAATGAGGGTTTTAGTTTTTCGCCTTCTTTTAACATGTAATAAAGTAAGATTGGTGCTGTGACTAATCCAATGGCTAAACTGACGACACTTCCGATAGCGTTGGTAATAATTGATGATGCTTGGCCAATATAGCGTTGAATGTTCTCAACTAAAATCTGACCTAAATTAGCGACGGCTTCATTGAATTCGACTCGATATTGTTCAAGACCATAATCAGCTAAGAATCCGTCAACACTTTTAACGAAGATATTCCAATTGGTAGGGAATTCTGAAATGAATAAGGCAATTTGTTCTTGTAGGAAGGGAACGATGGAGAATATCAAGATAGCTAAAACTGCGATAATAATTAAGAATACGATAAATACTGCGGTAACGCGATTGACGCCTTTCAATTCTAACCAATCTCTGACTGGTTTAAAAAGATAATAGAATAAGGCAGCGAAGATGACGGGCATCGCGATAACATCTAAGATTATTAATAAGGGATTAAAAATGACTTGTACTTGTAATAATAAATAAATGATTAGTAAGACAAGTAGTGTTGAGACCAAAGAAAATACAACTTTGTTTTTTTGAATAAGGGTCTTGAAAGTTGCTATGACATCTTTTTTATCTTGTTCCATACATTTCTCCTGAATAATTGTTAACTTCATTGTAACATATTGATTCAACCACTAAATGACATTTTAGCAATTAAAAAGTCGATAAGTATCGACTAAATTGAATTATTGTATCCGACATAAATGGCGGACGCTCTAAAGAGTAATGATAATAAACCACTGATACCTGAGAGGTAGTTTTGAAGGGTAAATGAAATAATTGTTGGTAGATCTATTTGATAGACTACAAAGGGATAGACTACGTCTCCAATCAAAATGATGACTAATGTTAAAACTGCTCCTAAGATTTGAAATCGTTTTTGAACGCCGCGTCCAACGACACGAACAACATAGGCCATCATGTATCCTAAGACAAGGTAGAGGACATGTAGTTCCCATCCACCGGCGAGGTCTGATACTAATCCGTAGATAAAGCCTAAAACGATAGCGACAATAATTCCTATGATCACTATGCGGTTGAATCTCTGGTTTTGTGAGAGTGTTCTAGTATTAAAAAAGTTCATAAAAATCTCCTATTGAATGAAAATAGTGTATCATTATTGATAGGAGAGGTCAAAACATTATGTCTAAACTTCGGTTATTAATTAATACTATTCGTAATGATGAGTCGATAAATTTTATTCAAGCTTTTGCTTTTTCATTTCTTTTATCGCTTGCGCCCTTGTTAACTATTTTTGTTGTGCTATTTAAACAACTTGCTTTGGATACAGATTTTATTATCTCCATTGTTAGCAATTACTTACCAATGGAGGAAGTCATTGAGTTTATTAAATATATTCAAGCTAATAACACAGAAGAGATAATTTCGTTGATTATCTTACTGGTAACAACCCTGTTTTTATCTTCTCGTTCTGTGTATTCATTCTTAAAATTCTCTAGTGACATAGAAAATACTAATTATCCTAATTGGTATTTGAGAATTTTAGCTTTTGGTGGTCAGCTTATTTTTATTGTTTTAATTGTTGTTTTAATTCTTATATTTTCATTTACTAACAATTTACGTTATTTGTTCATTTTTATTACTTTATTCTTTGGCTTTGTGGTCTATTATCGAAACCTATCATTTAAACATCGTCGTTTAAGAGATCATTGGAAGGGTGCTTTGGTGACGACATTTCTGTTGGCACTTATGGGAATATTCTTTCTAACTTACATTGCGAACTTTACAAATTATGAATCTCTTTATGGACCTCTTAGTTCATTGATGGTTATCTTGTTGTCGGTTTATATCATCTCTTATATTATATTTATAGGCTTTCTTGTGAACTATGTTAACTATGATGGTGATGATGAGACCATCCATTTGAAGAATTTTACAAAACTTAAGGAAAACTTTGAGAGAATTTTGAAAAGAAAGAGGTAAATTCGATAGATTTTGCGAAATGCTATTGACGTTATTTTTTGCTTGTGGTATATTAATAAAGCTTAATTAAAGCTACTTCGGAGGTTTAGCTCAGTTGGGAGAGCATCTGCCTTACAAGCAGAGGGTCAGCGGTTCAAGTCCGTTAACCTCCACCATTAAT
>JAAZEF010000082.1 GCA_012512455.1 Erysipelothrix sp. | reverse complement strand
GCCATCAAACTATATGAAGCAAATAAGAAAAGTCATCGATAATGATAGTATTGTTGATGAAGTTAGGCAGCACCAGAGAGAAGCATATCATGGTTATTTTGCTGAAAACAATCCTGATATTATGGAAGGTGCTTTAAGCTTACTCGAGGCTCTTAGGAAAATGGATGTAAAGATTGCGCTAGCTACTTCAACCCGTAAAGAGTCAGCTACAAGATCTTTAAATAAAGTAGGACTATTTGAAAAGTTTGATTATCTTGTATTTGGGGATATGGTCAGTAATAGTAAGCCAAACCCAGAGATTTATAACAAAGTTATTGAAGACCTAGGTATATTAAAAAAGGATGCAGTAATTTTAGAAGACTCTTATCATGGAATCAAGGCTGCTAATAATGCAGAGATAGATGTTATATGGGTTAAGGATTTTATAGATCACTCTGATAAGAAGGATATTCATTATTCTAGAATGTTTGATTCTTTGGCAGAAGCTCACCAATATGTTGTTGATCTTGTACAAAAATAGGAGTCTTATGTTATGAATATTGAAATTACAATAGCTAGTAATGACTCTGATTATTTCCAGAGTGCAGAATTGATAACATATAACGAACCGTGGAAAAGTTTTAAAAGAACACTCGATTATTCTCTAAAGAAAGTCAAAAATGAAGATAGTGTTCTCTTTGTGGCTAAAGATGAGAACAAAGTTCTAGGTTGTTTGTTACTAGATACAAAAGGGCAACTAACCATGTTTGTCAGATCTTTGTGTGTTAGTCATGAAGTTAGGGGCAAGTCAATTGGAAAATTATTACTAGAAACTGCCGAAACGTACTCATTTGAAGAAAATAGTAATGTTTTCTTATTTGTATCAGAGAACAATAAATTAGCGCAACAATTTTACTATAAGAATGGTTATACTAAAATTGGTGAAATCACAGAGTTTTTAATTTCTGGTAATACTGAATACATTTTGAGGAAAACAACAGGCCCAACAGAAGAATAAATCTATGGTTAAAAATTGAATTTTAAGATTAATCTGATAAAATAACATTAAGAAACACAAGTTGTTTATAAACAAACTTGTTAGTTTAAAATAATGGAAAGATAGGTAATTTATGCTGAAAGCAGAAAGACATAATAAAATGATTGAATATATTAATAAGTTCGAGAAGGTGTCGGTTGATGATCTTGCTGAAATTTTTGATGTATCAAGACCAACTGTAGTAAGGGATTTGTCAGAATTAAGTAAAAGGGGCAGGATATATAGAACTAGGGGATTCGCTATTTCTGTCTCAAACAGACTATCCATGGAAATGCCATATAAAGAAAAAGAAGCGATGAACGTTAGCGAGAAGAAAAAGATAGCCTCGTTAGCACTACCTTTAATTGGTGATAACAAGTCTATTATAATTGACTCAGGATCAACTAATTTAGAACTCGCTAAAATGATGACTAACAAAAAAGCAATTGTTATAACAAATGATATTCGCGTTGCTCTAGAATTTTCTACATATGACTTTGTTGATCTGTATGTTTCGCCAGGAAAACTAGTAAAACAAGTATATACCTTAGATGGATCGTTAACAGTTTCTTTCTTTAAAGACTTATCAGTCGATATATTATTCTTAGGTATTGATGCAATTGACTTTGAAACAGGAATATATAATTCAGAAATTGATGAAACATTATTAAAAAAAGTAATGATTGAATCTGCAAGCTATGTTGTAGCACTTGTAGACTCTAGTAAGTTTGGTAATCGAACGTTTGTACGAGTGGGTGATATTGAATTAATTGATTGCCTTGTAACTGATTCTATTACAAAAGAACAATTAAACATTCTAAAAGAAAAGAACATTAGG
>JAAZEF010000081.1 GCA_012512455.1 Erysipelothrix sp. | reverse complement strand
TTTATCAACGGCTCTCTCTGCGATTTCATACAAGCTAAGTATAGCACAAATTTAATTATTTTTCTTCTGTTCTTCCCATAACTTTATTCTATACTCATGACTCACTACTTTATGTAACTGATGTAACATCCAAACATAGCCAAAAGGATCAACCATAACCGCATTACTCACACCATAATCACTAAGTTCTGTCACTGGTTGAATCTCAACAAAGTTTTCATCCATCGCTCTTTGATAGGTCTCATTAATATCCTCTACCATTACATTAAACCACATGGTATTTCGATGTTCTCGTGTTGGGGCAAACAAGTTAAATTTTGGATTCTCATCCAACATATGAAACCTCACACCATGCAAGGTAAAAACTACTTCATTCTCTCCCTGAGGTAAATCAGATACTTCAAGTCGTTCTACTTCAAAGATTTTGTCATAGACTTCAAGAGCCTCTAAACTATTCTTAACAACAAAATCAATCTCAACACCAACCATAATAATCTCCTTTTCTATTACTCCATCATAAAAACAGATTACCACATCTTAAATCAGTAAGTCTTAATTTTACTTTTTAATTACTCCCAATCATCTAAATCTTCTAAACCATCTATGATAACCATAAAATTAGACATCATCACATTAAGAAGATCATTACTGACGTCATCAATTAGCCACTTATGATTTACCTTAATCAATTCAACTTCAAAGGTGCTAGTAATAAATTCTACTTCAATCTCTTTTATTTTTTCATTCATAATTGTACCCAGTAATTCTGATATTTCCTCTTCACTAGGTTCCTTACCAGAAAAAGCTAATTCAAAGATTTTACCCATATACTCTTCAAACACAGCACCCATAAGTACACTACCATCCACATAGTCTGCCGTAACAGAAACTGTCGCTCTATCATCATCTTCCACAATATTATCAATAGAATACTCAATTTTCTTCGCATTATCCTTGAAATAATTAAACAACTCAAGTTCCATCTCATCAGTATCAAATGATTCCTCAAGCTCATCAACTAATTCATCACTCTTTTCAGAATCGACATGAACATAGTCAATCATCTTCACAAAATTAAAAGCCTTCGTCGCATCCATAAAGCCACTCACTGTAGCCTCCGGAGTCGCAGTCTTCGAACCACAACCAATTAACAACAACACCACCAATAAAATACTAATTATCTTTTTCATAATTCCTCCACTGTATTAGCTTATCTATAATCATTGTACCATATTATTTCATGAATGCGACACAATTATAGTCTGACACATTCTTAAAACCAACGGACTCATAAAAACTAGCCGCACTATCCGTCAACAACAAAATCTGTCGAACATCCTCATACTTAGCCAATATAATAGTCAGTAACTCTCTTCCACTCCCCTTATTCTGATAAGCAGTCTTAACTAATAGATCCTGAATATAAACAATCGTTAATCCATCTCCCACTACTCTAATCAAACCCACCAGCTCATCATCAATCCAAGCACTCAAAACAAAAAGTGAATTATCAAAAGCTTTCTCCAAACGAAGTGGATCCTTTGTATACGCACTCCAACCAACATCTTCGTACAACTCCATAATTTGTTTCAACGAAGGAATCTTTTCACCTATTTTCATATACTAATTATAACAAATAAAAAGAGTAACCATAGTTACCCTCACAATTAATTAAACATTAAACCTAAAGTGGAAGACATCTCCATCCTTAGCTACGTAGTCCTTGCCTTCCAAACGAAGCTTACCAGCCTCCTTTATCGCAAGTTCACTACCATATTGAATCATATCATCATACGCAAAAGTCTCAGCCCTAATAAATCCTTTTTGGAAGTCTGTATGAATAACACCAGCACACTCAGGAGCTGTCATACCCTCCTTAAAGGACCAAGCTCTCACTTCAATCTCACCCACGGTAAAGAAAGTTCTCAACTTCAACAATGAATAAGAAGTCTTCACAATTTTATCAAGACCCGACTCAGTCATATTCAACTCATCAAGAAACAGTGCACGATCCTCATCATCTAGTGAAGAAAGTTCCTCCTCCATCTTAGCCGATATCGCAATCAATGGAATATTTCTCTCATCTGCTAGTTTCTCTAATCTAAGATATTCTTTATTCACATGAGGATCAGACACCTCTGACTCATCAATATTCGCCACATAAATGGTCGGTTTCATCGTCAAGAAATGATAGTTGTGTAAAATGTTCTTCTCTTCATTGGTAAGCTCCATCAATGACAAAGGCTTACCTTGTTCCAATAAATCTTTCGCGGTATTCAAAAGCTTAGACTCCATAATAGACGCACTATCCTTTGATGTCTTAGCCTTCTTCTCCACCTTATCAAGACGATTATTCACACTCTGTAAATCAGCCAGCTGTAACTCCAATTCAATGATCTCCACATCATCCAAAGCATCCACACGATTCTCCACATGTGAAATATCCTTATTCTCAAAACATCTCACCACATGTACAATCGCATCCACCTCACGAATGTTCGCTAAAAACTGATTACCAAGCCCCTCACCTTTGGAAGCACCCTTCACCAGTCCCGCAATATCAGTAAATTCAAATGTGTTATAAATACACTTCTGAGGATGAACAATCTCAGCCAGTTTATCCACTCGCTCATCATTCACCTTCACTACCCCAACGTTTTTATCAATCGTCGCAAACGGATAGTTCGCCGCCTCCACATGAGACTTCGTAATCGCATTAAACAATGTAGACTTGCCCACATTAGGCAATCCCACTATACCAGCTGTCAAACTCACACAACATCCTCTTTTCTTCTAATAACTTTCTTCATCTTACGCTCAAACTCACTCCGATCAAACATCACCGAAGTACCACACCCCAAACACTTAATTCTAATATCAGCCCCCATACGAATGATCTCCCATTCCAAAGACTGACGACAAGGATGAGGCTTCTTCATTTGAACAATATCACCCAAATCATATTTTAATTCCACTTCAATCGCTCCCTTTCACGATACGCCAACATAGTATTCTCCAACAACATCGCAATCGTCATCGGACCCACACCACCTGGCACTGGTGTAAACATACTCGCTTCTTCCAAAGCATCCTGGGATACATCGCCATGAAGACCATCCTTATCTCGATGAATCCCCACATCAATCACGATTGCACCCTTCTTCACATGTTGCCACTTGATAAACTCTTTCTGACCAATCGCTACCACCAAGACATCTGCCTGACTCGTCAACTGATCCAAATGTTTAGTCCTAGAATGAGCAATACTCACTGTCGCATTCTTATTCAACATCAATTGAACCAAGGGACGACCCACCAAATGAGAACGACCCACAATCACCACATGTTGTCCCTCTAAATCCACATCATATTCGTCTAACAATCTCATCACACCCTTAGGCGTACAAGGCACAAAGCCCTCTCCCAAGATCAT
>JAAZEF010000080.1 GCA_012512455.1 Erysipelothrix sp. | reverse complement strand
CTTATGGCCAACCTTGCCAGGTTATTAGAGAAATAACTGATGAGGACTTATTAAAAAGATAGAACGTGTGCTCTATCTTTTTTCTTTATTCTATTTAATACCTTATCTATTAGACCCTGGGAGTCTAAATATTTGTTCATCCTCTTGAGATAACATGTATTGACCTCTGGCATAGTTTTTAACATACTCTGGATCAGATAGTTTCTCTTTTTGGGCAATGAGTAAGTCGTTTTCTTCTTGAAGATTAATCAGTTGTTGTGATACTTCTTCTAAGGAGCTATTGAGGGTTAATGTCTCAATGTATTCTTTAGCAATATCAAAAATAAGAAACACGGAGACTAACACAAGTAACAAACTTGCGAGATAGACTATCATGGATCGTGGTCTTCTGGTTGTCTTAGTTTGATTTGACATAACTTACTCCTTAACTAGTAGACTTTCTTCCCAAAGTGGGTTAGGTGTCACATCTAATAATTCAACAACGGTACTAGCGACATTGGCTAAACCAAAATGTCCTTGTTTTAATTTGACGTCTCTATTGTAGATGATAAATGGTACAGGATTCAAGGAGTGTGCGGTTTTGATTTGTCCTTTTTTATCTAACATTTCATCTGCGTTACCATGGTCAGCAAGGATGATAAGGGTTGCTCCTGTTTCATCAGCCGCTTTCATAAGACGTGATAAACCAAGATCGACAGCTTCAACTGATAAGACGACAGATTGGAAAATTCCAGTATGTCCAACCATATCTCCATTAGGATAATTGAGGCGGATAAAGTCATATTGACCTGATTTCATCGCATCAATGACATGATCTGTAATTTCAGCTGATTTCATCCATGGACGTTGATCAAAAGTAACATCATCACCCTGGACTTCAACCCATGTTTCATTTTGGTCATCGAACTTTTCACTACGATTACCATTCCAGAAATAGGTCATGTGTCCATATTTTTGAGTTTCCGATATCGCAAATAGTTTTTTATCATGTTTAAGGAGTTCTTCAGTAAGTGTATTACTAATATGAGGAGGATCTACTAAGAAGTGTTCTGGAATCTTTAAGTCACCATCATATTGAAGCATACCAGCAAATTTAACATTAGGTTTTCTAATACGATCAAAGAAAGTAAACTCTTCACCTTCTTCAAAGGCACGTGACATTTCAAGAGCTCTATCTCCTCTAAAGTTAAAGAAGATTACAGAGTCACCATCAATAATAGGTGCGACTGGAACGCCATCTTTCGCAATAACCCATGCAGGGACATATTGATCTGATAGACCTTCTTCCTCTTTACGATAAGTAGTGATAGCTTCTGTTGCGGAAGCGAATTGACGTCCAATACCTAAAACATGAGCTTTCCAGCCTGTTTCTACCATGCCCCAATCGGCATTGTAACGGTCCATAGTGACAAGCATTCTACCGCCACCTGAAGCGAATTGAGCAGTAAAGTTTTCATCATTAAGTTCATTCATTAATGTTTCAATAGGTTCAATATATTCTAAGGCAGATTGTTGAGGAACATCTCGTCCATCTTGAAGAGCATGTAAAGCAACATTTTTTACGCCTTCTTTTTTAGCCTGAGTAATCAAAGCTTTAACATGATTGATGTGTGAGTGAACATTACCATCAGATAATAATCCAATTAAATGAAGTGTATTGTGTTCTAAGTTAGACACTAAACCTTGCCATGTTTTAGATTGAAATAGTGAGCCATTCTCTATGGATTGATTGACAAGTTTAGCTCCTTGGGCATAAATTTGTCCAGCTCCTAATGCGTTATGGCCAACTTCTGAGTTTCCCATATCGTCATCACTAGGTAATCCGACAGCTTCTCCATGTGCTTTTAATTGTATGTTAGGGTTTTCTTTCATTAACTTATCGAGATGTGGTGTATAAGCTGCCGCAACCGCATTACCTTCACTAGGTTCTGCTAGTCCGACTCCGTCCATTACGACAAGTACAACTGGTTGTTTTGACATAAATTTCCTCCTTGTGGTCCGCTCTATTTTATCACTTCGTGAATCATTTGTCATTTGAAAGAAGAGTCATCGATAACTTCAAAAAGTGGATCGTCACTCTTCTTAGCTTGATGTTTAATATCATTGACCATAATGGTCAATTGGCGATGTCCAAATGTGATTTCAATGATGTCACCAATTTCTATTTCGGTACTAGGCTTAGCGACCTTACCATTAACTTTAAGACGATCATTATCGCCCAGTTCTTTCGCGACAGCACGACGTTTTATGACGCGGGCTACTTTTAAATATTTATCTATGCGCATGATTGGCTCCTTTAATAGCGTTTAAGACTTTAACAATTTCACTTAGCCATCCTTTGTTTTTATCTATTTCTAAGCGAATTTGTCCCTTGAGGTATTTAAGACCTATCTCCTTAGAAACTTGATTGACACTTTCGAAGAATTTAACTCCATCTATAGTATCTGAGTAGGCTTTGGTAAAGATGATCGTCGCGGTATCATTGCGTTCTTTGAAATCTTCAATTCGCTCATCCGCTAACATGAGTTCAAGTTGTTTCTTTTCTAAGAGTAAGTTAACTGAGTTAGGAAAACTTCCATAACGGTCTTGGCTTTCTTGATAGAAACTATCTAATTGAGCCATGGACGTAATCTTATCAATCTTTTGATAGAGTTCAATCTTGAGAGATTCATCAGAAGTATAATCTTTAGGAATATAAGTTTCTACATCATTAAGATGAAGGGGTTGAGGTTGTTGTGGTGGTTTTTGACCTTGTTTCTCTAAGATAGCCTCATTGAGTAATTCAATATAGAGATCGATACCCACTGTATCAATGAAACCTGATTGGTTTCCCCCTAATATTTCTCCAGCTCCTCTAATTGTTAAGTCTCTCATCGCAATTTTATAACCAGAACCAAGTTGAGTAAATTCTTTAATAGCCTCTAGGCGTTTGGTGGCTATTTCACTGAGTTGTTTTTGAGGATCAATCATAAGATAAGCATAGGCTAATGTATCACTACGTCCAACACGTCCTTTGATTTGATAGAGTTGAGCTAAACCAAAACGGTCTGCTTGGTCAATTATCATCGTATTAGCATTTGGAATATCAATACCAGTCTCGACAATGGTTGTACAGACGAGGACTTGGATTTCACCTCTAGTAAAGGCCATCATGACATCTTCAATTTCGTCACGATTCATTTGTCCATGGGCACATGCGACTACGATGTGAGGGAATTTCTCTTGAATCTTGAAGGCCACATTGTAAATTTGGTCAACACGATTATAGAGATAGAAGACTTGTCCCTTACGTGCGATTTCTCTTTCGATGAGTTCTTCGATGAGTTTGGGATTCTTTTCCACAATACGAGTTACGACAGGTAGTCGATTACTGGGTGGAGTATTGAGTTGACTCAGTGAGCGAATGCCTACAAGACTCATTTGAAGTGTTCTTGGTATAGGTGTTGCGGATAGGGAAAGGACATCAATATTGACTTTGATAGTTTTGATTTTCTCTTTTTGTTGGACTCCAAAGCGTTGTTCTTCATCAATGACAAGTAAGCCTAAGTCTTTGAAATGAATGTCATTGGATAGTACACGATGGGTTCCTATTAAAATATCGATATGGCCATCTTTTACTTTTTGAATAGTTTCTCTTTGTTTTTCTGGTGAGACAAAACGATTGAGTAATCCTATGTTAACGGGATAGTTTTTAAACCGTTCACTAAAGGTTCGATAGTGTTGTTGAGAAAGCACAGTAGTGGGACATAGGAAAACAACTTGTTTGTTATCGATGATGGCTTTGAAGGCGGCACGTATGGCGACTTCTGTTTTGCCAAAGCCAACGTCACCACTGAGGAGTCGATCCATGGGATGCAATGATTCCATGTCTTCTTTGACTTCTTTGATGGCTTTTTCTTGGTCTCTTGTGAGTTGGTAGGGAAATTCTTCTTCGAATTGTTTCATATAGTCATTATCAGGACTAAATTGAAAACCTTGTTTGGCTTGTCTTTCTTGATAGAGTTCAATGAGTTGGTCAGCGATATCGTTGACGGATTCTTTGATTCTATTTTTAGTTTTGTTCCAATCGGAACCGCCTAATTTATTGAGTTTGACTGAGATGCCTTCACTGGAGACAAACTTTCTTAAGAGTTTAAATTGTTCTAATGGGACTAATAGGACATCGTCGTTTCTATAGGCAATGTGAATAAAGTCTTTGTGTCGATGGTTGACTTCTTTGGTTTCTAGTCCTAAATATTGTCCAACACCGTATTGGCGATGGACAACATAGTCTCCTTTTTTAAGATCGGCGATACCGCTTAAACTTTGGGCGACTTGGAATTGTCTTTCGTAGCGTCCTTTTTTAATGACTTGATTGAAGAGTTCTTTAGAGGAGTAGACGACTATTTGAGATTGGTTGATGAAAAAGCCACTGCGTAGTGGGTGATTGGTAATATAAATTCCAGACTCTTTTGGTAATTCATCTTGAATGAGTTGATATGGTGTTTTGTCTAATAGAGTAATTAGGCGTTGAATTTGATTAACGGAGACACTGAGAATGACCCGTTGTTCAATTGCTTGATTTTGAATATGAGTTAGCAATTGATTGAATTCTAGGGGTGGATTAAATAAATCATGGATATCAACTTCTACTTCATTATCTGCTTGGAATTGATGGAAGTTGATATATTCTTTTTTATTTAATGTTTCGATGTCACAAAATATATCGTAGCGATCGAGTCCTTTGAGCCCTTGATGATGTTCGATGAGATAGTCGATACTTTCATCGATGAAGAATTTGGCGCTTTTTTTAACGGCTGTTTCAGGACTTAGTATAACTTTGGCATCTTTACAGTAATCAATTATTTGATGGCTTGGTTCACTTAGAGCGAAGAGCGAATAGAATCTGGCATCAATATCGTTGAGTGTGAATTGATCGACATCTTTATAGACATTTTCATATAGAATTTCGTATGAGTCAGCGTCTAAGTTTTCTTTGAGTACTAAAAGTCTTTCTTGACTCTTTTTGATGATGAGTGCTTTTTGTTCATCGGTAGTGAGGTATTCACTGGCGACAAAGACTAATACTTCATTGATATCACTGATACTACGTTGACTTTCAACGTCGAATAATCTCATACTTTCGATGACATTGTCGAAGAAGTCGATTCGGATGGGGTATTGATGTTGGATAGTGAAGACGTCGATGATGCCTCCTCTTCGGGCGAAGGTGAATGGTTTTTCAACGACTTGTGCTTGTTGATAGCCCATGAGTATGAGCGCATTAACAAGATCGTTCATTTCTATTTCTTGATTGATTCTTAAATTGAGAGCTCTATCCACCAATAGTTTTGGATCTGCGACATAGCGCATCATGGATGCGGAAGTTGTGATGATGAGTTGAGGTTCTTGATATAGGATATGGTAGAGTGCTTCCATCTTTTCATAATGATTTTCGGGCGAAGAAGCGATGGCTTCGACTCTTAATGAATCCTCTTGATAATAGAGTTGAGTCTTAATTTGTGGAAATAGTGATTCCATTTGATCAAATAGTGCTCTTGCTTGGGTCTCATTTTCTTTGATGACTACTATTTGTTTTTGTTGTTGGAGGGTTGAGAATAGAACACTGGCTTCTTGAATAGTGGTTAGATGGGCATAGTTAAAAGAGGGATTGGTCATCCCTTTGTTTAAGTCTTGTTTTAATATTTCTTTACTTAGCCACTTCATCTTTTTTACCGTTATATTTGTTCATGAGAACGGTAGTGTCTTCCGATATAAAGTCGACTGCACATTGTGCTGAACGTTCTATACTGTCTTGATAATCGTCCATTTTGTCTTTTTCGACTTTCCCTAGCACATAACTGACTGTGGGGATTCGTTTATCGTTATCGATACCGACACGGAGTCGATGAATATCGGAGGTGCCTAAATGGGTGATAATGTTTCTTAGGCCACGTTGTCCGGCGTCACCACCTGTCTTTTTGAGGCGGATGGTGCCTACTGGTAAATCTAAATCATCATGAATTACTAAGAGGTTGTCTTTTTCAATCTTGAAATAATTCATAAATTGAATGACGCATTCTCCAGATAAGTTCATGAATGTTTGTGGCTTGAGTAAAATAACATCTTGATTCTTTACTTTGAGTTTGTGATAGTGTCCATTGAATTTCTTTTGATAATTAGTTGCGCCAAGTTTTGATGCGACAAGGTCAATGACTTTAAAACCTGTGTTGTGGCGCGACTGCTCATATTCTTTTCCTGGATTTCCTAAACCAACAATGAGGATCATAACTACTTCCTTTCTAGTAATCTTATTATACCATTTTTAAGATGATGCTTAAAAAAAGGGGATTTCCCCTTAATTTAATCTATGTATTTTATGATGACTCGACGTGTTGATCCTTCACCTTCACTGACTGTTTCAATGTGATCGTAATTTGCGAGTACTTGGTGGATTACTTTTCTTTCATCATTTGGCATAGGGTCCAGTATCGCATCAATTCTAGTGCGTTGGACATCTTTACCGACTCGACGAGCGATGGAACCAACCTTTGAGTGTCTTTCTTCTTTATAGTTATTAATGTCTAGGACAATATAGAAGCGTTGTTTGAAATGATTGTTTGTGGCATTTCTTAACACTTGGCTTAGTCCGTGTAATGATTGACCGCCTCGTCCAATGATAATGGCATTGTTGTCGGCGTTCATATTGACATGATAAGTATTATTTTCTTTACTGACGACGATATCGATTGAAAATTCTAAGTTGTCAAAGAATGTTCTTAAGTAGTTTTCAATAAAGTTTAGTACATCACTTGGTCCGAATACTTCGGCTGTGACTGAGCTTCCTATTCCTAAGAAGCCACTTTTTTCTTCAGTTACTGTATAGGTTAACTGATCTTTTGTTGTTTCTCTTTCTTTGGCTGCTATGTCGAGTAAGTCTTCGAGTGTCTTAGCAGTATAGGTTTTCATTAGGATGCCTCCTTATTGACATATTTATGTTGAATATATGCGGTTTGAATGAAGCGTAACAATGAGGAAATGGTTAGATAAATACACATTGCTGTGGGTAGGGTAAATCCGATAAATAACATGAAGACTAACATGAAGTACATCATGCCTTGGCCTTGTGCTGGTTTATCTGTTTGTTTGTAGACTGGTAATTTCTTTTGAGCTCTCTTGTTTAACCATTGAGGTCCTAAAACACTGAGTGCTTGGCTTAGGGCCATTAGACCAAAGATAATGAAATAGAATGGGATAAATTGAGTCATACCATCTTTTGGTGTCATGGCGAGTGAGAAGCCTAAGAGTTCTCCGTTATAAACAGCTGCTGAGCGTTGGACTGATTGCCAGACAGCGATTAAGATTGGCATTGACATCAAGAGTGGTGTAAAGGCTGCGGACATCTTAATATCATATTTCTTATAAAGAGCTTGAATCTCTTGAGCCATTCTCATTTGAGATTGTTGGTCATCGCGTCCTTTATATTTCTCTTGAATTTTTGCTTGTTCTGGTTGGATCAATTGCATTCTTTGGCTTGTGACAGTTGATTTAACTGTAGAGCGGAAAGTTATTAATTGAATCGCTAGTGTTAGAACTACGATTGCTAGGGTAACACCTATATATTGGGATAAAAAGTTAATTACTTGAGCCAATGGATATATAAGGATGGCTGTGAATACGCCCATCTCTGAGAAATTCCATGGGGTATCTAGTGCGATAATGTGTTCTGTTGCGACTCGTCCTGTTTCAGGATCGATAACATTGCTACATCCTACTAAAATTAGTAATAACAGGACTAACCCGATAATGTGTTTCATTTTTCTATTGAGTTTAAATTGATTCATTGCTTACTCCTTCATGTTTGCGCTTACGCTTCATTATAACTTTTTTATAGTTTGAATTCAATTCATCATAGTTTTCTTGATATGAATTATTTAGGTAGGGTTTTTTGACGATAATAATGGAGTCAAAGTCTTCTTTAAATGGTGATATTTCTTGGATCATCATTCTTACTTGTCGTTTAACTTTGTTACGAACTACAGCGTTTCCTAACTTAGTGGGGGCACTAATGCCAACCCTTGATACACTTTCCTTCTTATCGACATAATAAACACTGAAACATGACGAAGAGACAAACTGTCTGGTTTGTATAATTGCTTGAAACTCGCGATTGTCTTTGATTCGTAGCACTTTTTTCATCTTATTTACCTAAAAAAAGCTACCTATGGTAGCTTACTATGCGGATAATTCAACTCTTCCTTTTTTGCGGCGACGAGCTAGTACACGTCTTCCACCAACTGTTTTCATACGGGCTCTAAAGCCATGTGTTTTTTGATGTTTCCTTTTGCTCGGTTGATATGTTCTTTTCATTAAGAACCACCTCCGTTCTTTCCAATTAGAGCAATTGCCTTTTGATTATATCTAATCAAGCCGACCACGTCAAGGAATACTGATTCGTGGAGGGCGAAAAGTTTTGAGGATGGTTACAATAAAACAGGACATACAGTATTTAATTAGAAACACAAAGTGTTTATGTGATTTTAGTTATTTAGTTCAATTAAATTTATAATCAGTAGGTAACCCATGCTCCTTTTCATAAAGATCGTTTATGTCTTGTAAAATAGTTAGTACTTCTTCTACGCTGATATCTTTTTCTTTTGCGAATTGATTAATAGTCAACAACAGCCCAGCTATTACATTGTCGGTATTCCCAACAATTTTTATAGATGTTTCGCCTTTGTCCGTTTCTACGTAATTAATTTTACATATGCTCATTCGCGTTCCCTCCATTTCTCAACTATTTAATTATCACTACTATCAGAAATTACACAGCTCTCAAACTTGGGTATTTGTTCAGGCAATGGATAAACGTCGCTAGAATCGTCTGTAATCGTGTCTAGGTGATAGTTTAATAAAAAAGCCACTATCAATTAAGATAGTAGCTTCGTTAGGATACCAAAAATGATACCTATTATTATAAATATAATCATTAAAATCTTATCGTCCCCTTTTTATATTCCATTAATTGCTTGTTCTTTTGTATCCACAGATAACCCTATG
>JAAZEF010000079.1 GCA_012512455.1 Erysipelothrix sp. | reverse complement strand
TACTATGCGCAGAATCATTAGTGTATTTTGTTTTCATTTATGATATTATTATAAAGATTGAAGGAGGTTTTACTGATGAGAGAAAATATTACACTTAAATGTACTTCATGTGGTGAAGAAAATTATATTTCAACTAAAAACAAAAGCCTACATCCACAACGTGTGGAGTATAAGAAATTTTGTCCTAGAGAAAATAAAATGACCATTCATCGCGAAAAGAAATAATTTCTAATGAAATGTTATTCAATAGTCTTAAATCCATTACAAACTAATTGCTATCTATTAGAAAAAAACAATCATGTCATTATCTTTGATCCTTCGATGGATATTGGTAATGACATGTCTTCTTTACTAGCAAAAATTAAAGATGATTGGACAATAGATGCGATTGTATTGACTCATGGACATTACGATCATATTTCAGCAGTTGATGCACTTTACGAGTTGTATCAACCAGAAATATTTATTCATCAAAATGATTTAGAATACCTTTCTAATCCGATACTAAACGCTTCAGCCTTTATGAATGAACATTTCGTTTTAGAAAGTCCCGTTACGACCATAAAAGAAGGACCATTAAAAATAGGTGAGTTTGAATTTGAGGTCGTTTTAACACCAGGACATACACCTGGCTCAATTTCTTTATTTATTGATGATTTTGCTATTGTGGGTGACTGCATATTTAAAAACTCAATAGGACGTACCGATTTACCAGGTGGATCAAGTGAGGATATGAAAAAGTCCTTGGATTATTTTAAGTCGTTAAGTAAGGACTACCAACTATTACCAGGACATGGGGATAGAACTAAATTAAGTGTAGAAAAAATAATGAATCCATTTCTCAATGGGTCAAATTAAAAGGATGAAGATTTCATCCTTTTTTACTTTTGTTCTGTCAGAATAAGTGGTCCCTCTGCAGTGATAGCGATAGTATGTTCAAATTGAGCAGATAGGCTTCCATCGATTGTGCGAGCAGTCCATCCATCATCATCTAAGGAACTCTTCCAATGACCGATATTGATCATTGGTTCAATTGTGATAACCATTCCTTCTTGAAGACGTACTCCTTTATTCGCTTTACCATAATGTAAAATCATAGGGTCTTCATGCATGTCTTGACCAATACCATGACCTGAGAATTCTCTAACTACTGAATAACCTAAAGGTTCTACATACGATTGAATCGCATGGCCAATAACACCAGTACGATTATTGACTTGTGCTTGTTCAATACCTAAATAAAGACTTTTTTTAGTGACATCTAATAATTGTTGTGCCTTATCGTCAATAAGACCCACACCATAAGACCACGCACTATCAGCTAAGTAGCCATTTAAATTAACGACCATGTCGATGGTCACAATATCTCCTTCTAAGAGTGGTTTTTTTCTAGGAAATCCATGACAAATCTCATCATTAATGGATGCGCATGTCGCATATTTATAACCGTTATAACCAATTTGTTGAGCTATCGCTCCATGGTCTTTCATTATTTTATGACTCAATTGATCAATTTCCCAAGTGGTCACTCCAGGTTTAATCATTTCTTTAATTTGTGAATGAATGTAAGCTAGTAGTTCTCCTGCTTTTTTCATTTCTTGTATTTCACGTTTTGATTTTAAATGTATCATAAAAATTTCCTTTCGTAGGTATTGTATCACATTCCATTTTTAAGGAACAAACCTCACCTTAACATATTTAAAAAGTGAGGTGAAACAATGGTAGAAGATCGTTTATTAAATTGGTTGGAAATGGCAATTGCCATGAGCGCAACAGATATTCATTGTCATTTTCAAGAACAAAAAAGCACATTGCAATTAAGAACCACCACCGGACTTAAAGAATTATACACTGTTAAAGAAGATCATGAAGTATACCAACTTTTAAAATATAAAGCTAATTTAAATTTATCTGTCGCTATGATTCCCCAAACAGGTACTTTTGAATATATTGTACATAACAAAGTCTGGTATTGTCGCTTTTCAGCAATGGAAACATTGAATGCTAAAAGCGGTGTTTTAAGAATACTTAATCTATCTCCGATTCAAAATTTAGAAGATCTTTCTTATCAGTCATTTGAATTGGACAAAATTAAAGAATTTGTTCAACAAGACAATGGGCTTATCTTATTCTCAGGGGCCACAGGTTCAGGTAAATCGACAACAATGTTTACCGCACTTAAAGAAGTAAAGAATCGCTCAATTTATTCTATTGAAGATCCCATTGAAAGAATTTATGACTATTTAATGCAGATGCAAGTTAACTTAACCAGTGGTTTTGATTTTCAGCTCGCTATCAAGCAGTTATTACGACATGACCCAGACATTATCGTGATAGGTGAAATTAGAAGTCCTTTAGAGGCCCAAGCCGCAATACGGGCATGTCTTTCGGGTCATTTAGTGTGTGCCACTATCCATAGTTCAAGCTTGAAACAAACTATTTATAGGCTATTGGATTTTAATATCTCCTTAAATGATTTAGAAATATTAAATCTACATCTTGTCTTTCAAAAACTAATTTATTTAAATAATCAAAGGAGTGCACAATTTGAAGTCGCAAATGTTTCAAGGGCTTTACAAATTATTGAAGCCATCAAAAAGAATACCTAAAGAGACCATTGAATTAGTCATTGCCTATTTAGAAGCAGGTGTAGAGTTCGACCAAATTAAAAATCTAATGACATTACCATATGATACATTAGAACAATTTTGTTCAACAGTTTATAAAGATCATCCCCAAGTTTACTTAAAGCTTAAAAACTTATTCTCTATGCCTATGATTTTAAGATATTACAGTGATTACACACTATTTAAAAATCAGTTGTTTCATCAAATTTATCAGCAATTAAGTTATCCTCTCATACTATTTGTTTGTATCTATACCTTAATGACTTTCTTTATACTTAAAATTTTCCCCATGATATTTTTACTCATTAGCTCCTTTGATATTACAATGCCAATGTTAAGATGGTTATATTACTTTGTGGTAATCACCTATATAGCTTTAACTATTATTGTGATATGTTTTGTAATATTAATCGTTGTGTTACTTAAGAAACAACATCTGAAATTATTTGTAATAGTTTGCCATCAATATCCTTGGTTTAAGACATTTAAAATGATTTATACTCAAATGTTTGCCTATACTTTTTTATTGATCTATCAACTTGGAGCTTCTACACAACAAATTTTAGAAATAATGAGAGCGTCAACACTATCTTACTTCGTGGGATGGCTCTCTGAACTAACGACCTATCAATTAGAAGAAGGGGAGTCACTTATTGAATCATTAGATAACCATTTTTTAGATGATCAGTTTATTTCTTTATTTCAATTGGGTAGAGTGGATAACAAAATCAAAGAGTATTTAGACACTTTCTTAGACTTAAATCACAAAAGGATTTTTCTTGATATTAAGAAGATTTCATTAACACTAAAGCAGATTACTTATGGATTATTAGCAATTTTAATTATTATTTTTTATCAGATACTTTTATCTCCTATGCAAATGATGAGTTTTCTCTAGAAAGGACAAATTATGAAAAGAGGATTTACACTATTAGAAATGATTATTGTGATGACTGTTATTGCGATTTTGTTTCTTTTAACTATTCCCAATACACAAAACTCGCTCAAAGTAGCAAACACTAAAGGATGTGAGGCCCAACTTAAAGTCGTAGATACCGCGATTTTACAGTATATGCTTGCTGAAGATACCCAAAGTGTCTCAATGAGTAGTTTAGTGTCAGCAGGTTATCTTAATGAAAGGCAAGGTTATTGTCATGATGGATCACCCATTACAATTGTTGACAACCAAGCAACACAATAGGGGATATACTCTATTGGAAATGATGTTAGTATTGACTATCATTTCTTTGATGGCTGCCCAATTATTCTTAACATTTAAGCCGCTTCACATAAGTGATGATATCCACTTTGAAAACAATTATTTACTGCATCAAATTAAGTCTATCTCAACTAAAAGTACTAATACACTAGAAACTAAGAATTCAAATGTTGACAAATTAAGTTTTAATTCATTTGGTAATGTAAACTCTGGACAAACAATTACTTTCGATGATTTCAAGATGGTTATTCAATTAGGGATGGGTCGTTATGATAAAAGATAGTGGGTTTTTGTTAATTGAGATTATGTTGTCTTTGATTATTATCAGTATGTTAATCAGTATTGTCTACAGCTTATTACAAGTGATATCACATCTATGAAGAAAGGTTTTACACTCTTAGAAGTAATGCTTGCTTTAGCAATGACTGTCTTGTTGACACTGCTGTGTGTTAATTTACTCAATCTTGTAAGACAAACTAAAGAGATACATATAGGAATCAATCAGTACGATGTCTTTGCACTTCAGTTACAACACGAGATCATGTTGGCTTATGATTTTAAGATGGATAAAGATGAATTATGTTATAAAAAGTTTGAAAAAGATTTTTGTCTTCAATACGATAAAGAACGTTTAGTCAAAACACCAGGATATGAAATATTACTCTTTGAAGTGACAAATGGAAGGTTTGAAATAAATGAGACAACTATTACTCTTGAAGGAATCCATCAAAATGAAGTGTTTAGACTACACCTTGAAAGACTTAAAGAATAGAGGAATTATTTTATTGAATACCATGATTGTATTGTTTATATTTTCATCTATTTTTATGCATATTGTTTATTCATTTCAACTTCAAATACAAAGTGCTTCTTATTTAGAAGAGGCGAAAGAACAACAGGAAATTGAGATTAAAATCCTGAGATGTGTAGTAGATGCTAATTGCTATGATTTATCTTTTTATCTTAATGATAGTCAAATTGAAATATACTTCTTAGATACTGAAGTGACAGTTGATGTTTTTGGTAAATACAACTTTACTATTGAGATGATTCTTGACCTTGATAATTTCCACATAATTCACTATAATTACAGTGGCACACAAGGAGGTCAACATGATTCAAGTTAATGATATGAGACCTGGAGTAACTTTCCAGGAAGATGGACAAATATTTTCAGTCTTGGATGTTTCTCGTAATAAAACAGCACGTTCAGGAATGGTTATTAAACTTAAAGTAAAAAACTTAAGAACAGGTACTTACATAGAGCTATCTTATACAGGTGGCGACAAAGTAGAACCCGCAATGATTGAAAAGAAGAATATGCAGTATCTTTATGATGGTGGCGATGGTCTAGTTTTCATGGACACAGCTACCTATGAACAATTAGAAATTCCTAAAGATAAATTGGAATGGGAAATTAAGTTTCTAAAAGAAAATAATGAAGTGACCATTACAATGTTTGAAAGTGAAATATTAGGTGTTATTTTACCTGATAAGGTCGCTTTAACAATTACTCAAACTGAACCAGCTGTCAAAGGTGACACCGCAAATAATGCTCAAAAGAATGCTACTGTGGAAACGGGTCACGAAATTAAGGTCCCTCTGTTCATTGAAGAGGGAGAAGTTGTTTTAGTTAATACAAGTGATGGCAAATACTCATCAAGAGCATAAATGACATAAGGCGTTAGAAACGCCTTTTTTCTTGTGTTTGTTATGATATAATGACTATATTATGAGGTGGAAATATGACGAACAGAAAATCTAGAATGGCTAAGAATGCACAATTACATCAGGAATTACTTTCTGAGAAAGAAGACAAGATTATAACCAAGGAACTTTCACCATTTGCTAATCAACTTAATAATATAGATAACCAATTTGAAAGAATGGATATTCCTTTAGAAACAGATGAAAATTACGTCTCACCATTACATCATCGTAACGAGCGTTATGTTCCTAAACAAGAAGTTGATATTGAAGTAAAGGAAAGTGTTGATGAAGAAGTAGAAGATATAGTAGAGAGAGTAGAAGATACAGGTTTTTCTAATGATTTCTTAGAAGACTTCATCGATGAAGTTAAACAATATAATGTTGAAAAGGGTTATCGAAATACGGTAGATACCCAATCTAATGTCCTCTCAGGACTTGATGGTTGGCAAAGTAATCTAAGACCTTTTGGTAACCAAGCTAAACCAGTAACAACAGAAATGACATTGGAAGAACAACTAAAAGAAATGCCTACAATTGAAGCAGACCCTGAAGAGGTTATTGAAGAGAATGATGAAGAAACTATTATGTTAGAGGTTCGTCGTTTGGCTGAAATTGATGAAAAGGAACCCTTTGTTTCGAATGAATTAGAAGAGACTATTGCTTTTGAGATAGAAGCACCACAAGAAGAAGAGAAGATTGAAACTGAGATCCAAGAGAGTGTCACTGAACAAACTTTTGGAGAAAAGTTAATTAATTTCTTTCTCTATTTATTAATTTTTGCTTCAATCATTGTGATTGGTATCATCATTTATATAGTATTATCGGTTAATGGCATCATTTAAGTAGAAGGAAGTGTGAATATGGGATTTCAAATAGCTATCGATGGCCCTAGCGCATCTGGCAAAAGTTCAATCGCTAGAGAGGTGGCTAAAAGTTTTAATTTTGTACATATAAATTCAGGTTTGATGTATCGTGCAATCGCCTATAAAGCAATCAAGGAACAAGTGAATCTTTTATGCGAAGAAAAGCTTGTTGAATTAATTGAACATACAACATTAGAATTAACACCTGATCAAAGAGTAATTATGGACCAAAATGATGTCAGTGAACATTTAAAAACAGTGTCCATTGAAGCTTCTACAGTGTCATCTTTTCCTTTGGTAAGAGAGCGTTTGGTCCATCTTCAACAAGAAATGGCAAAATCACTAGACTGCGTCATGGATGGCCGTGATATAGGTACTGTTGTCTTACCACAGGCTGATGTTAAAATTTTCATTACAGCAGATGTTGAAGATCGTGCACATAGAAGAACAAATGAACTTAAAAAAATGGGTATCGATGCAGATTATGAAAATATATTAGATGAAATGATTCAACGTGATAATCAAGATATTAATCGACCTGTAGGTCCGCTTAAACAAGCAGAGGATGCGCTTTTAATAGACACCACTGGCAATACTTTTGAAATGAGCGCCAAAATAGTCATCGATTTAATAAAAGAAAGGTTAGGTAGATAGTTTATGATTGATGGTATTGTCGCAATTGTCGGTCGACCCAATGTCGGAAAATCGAGTTTATTCAATCGCATTATTGGTGATAGAGTATCAATCGTAGAAGATACACCTGGGGTAACACGTGATCGTATTTATGGTAAAACTGAATGGTTAACCAAACATTTACGGTTTATTGATACCGGTGGTATCCAACTTGAAGATCAACCATTCCAAGAAGAAATTAGAATGCAAGTTGAAATAGCGATTGAAGAAGCAGACGTCATCATGTTTTTAACCAATGTCCAAGAAGGACTATCGGAAGATGATCGACTCATAGCTCGAATGCTTCAAGATGCCAACAAACCAGTCGTTGTGGCTGTAAATAAAGTAGATTCATTAGAATTGTCTTATGACATGTATGAGTTTTATGCCTTAGGCTTTGAACATGTCTTTGCGGTATCGAGTGCTCATGGTATTGGAGTAGGGGATATCTTAGATAAAGTTATTGAATTACTCAATTTTAATAAAAAACATGACTTTTACGATGGTTACTTGAAGTTCGCAATTATAGGTCAACCTAATGTCGGTAAATCATTATTAATTAATAGTATCTTAAATGAAGACCGTGTCATTGTTTCGCCTATTGAAGGAACTACACGTGACGCTATTGATACTCCGTTTGAAAGAGAAGGTGAAAATTTTGTCGCCATCGATACCGCTGGTATTAGAAAACGCGGTAAAGTTTATGAATCAATTGAGAAATATTCTGTCTTACGTTCCTTAAGTGCTATTGAACGAGCAGATGTTATTTTATTTGTTATTGATGGTGAAAAGGGTATTCGTCAACAGGATAAGCATGTGGCAGGCTATGCTCATAATGAAGGCAAACCTATCATTATCATTTACAATAAATGGGACTTGGTGGATAAGGATGACAAAACTCTTAATGAGGTGACTAAGAAAATTAGACATGAATTTGCTTATTTGAGTTATGCGCCTATATTATTTGTCTCTGCTAAGACAAAGCAAAGAGTACATACCATTTTACCTATGGTGAATGAAGTCTTTGAGAATGCGACGATGCGAATCCCGACTTCTGTGATCAACGAAGTGGTTATGGATGCTCAACTGTTCACACCGCCACCGACACATAAAGGTCAAAGACTTCGTATTTACTATTCGACTCAAGTCTCAGTCCAACCGACGACGTTTGTAATATTTGTGAATGATCCGGAGTTGTGTCACTTTTCTTACAAGCGTTATTTAGAAAACCGACTAAGAGAAGCATTTGATTTCACAGGGGTCCCAATTCAGTTAATTTTGAAGAAAAAGAGCTTATCTTAAGAAAAAAGTATTATAATGATTGTCATTTAATTCAATGTTTGTTAATATTTATGAAGAATGGAGGACATTTAAATGAGTGAAACATTCAACAAGAAAGCATTATCCGAAACTTTAGCAGAACGCTTTGAACTTAAAAAGAAAGACGCTGTTGAAGTAGTTGATGTCGTATTATCGTCAATTAGAGACGAGTTAGTTAAAGGAAATAAAGTAGACTTTAGTGGATTTGGAAAATTTGAAGTTAAAGATCGTCCAGCACGTGATGGCTTCAATCCTCAAACTAAAGAAAAAATTAGAATTCCTGCTTCTAAAGCACTAACATTTAAAGTATCTAAAACTCTTAAAGACGCTATTAACAAGTAAGGTCTTTAAGAATATGGATTATAAGAAACAACTTTCGTAAGAAGGTTGTTTTTTATATTTGTATGCTATAATATACTTCAGGAGTGATGTTATGTTAGAAAATACTTACATGCTTGAATGGCTATTAATTATTGGTGCTTTTGTTTTATCTTTAGTTGCACAGAATTCTGTAATGAGTACCTACAGAAAATATAGTTCAATACGTTCTTCTCAACCGTTATCTGGAGCCCAAATTGCACAACAAATATTAAACAATCGTGGCATTCACGATGTCCAAGTTGTACAACAAAGAAGCGGTACATTAAGTGATCATTATGATCCACGTAAAAAGATTGTTGCTTTATCACCCAATATCTATAACGATAACTCAATTGCTTCCGTTGCAGTTGCAGCTCACGAAGTGGGTCATGCGATTCAACACCATGAAGGTTTTGTTGGAATTAAAGTTAGAGATATGGTTTTACCTTTTGCTATGATTTCTAGTAAATTGGCTTGGGGTGTTATCTTTATTTCATTAATTACAGGGTTTTATAATTTAACCATCTTAGGTGTTATTATGATTGGTGTCATTGGATTATTTCAATTAGTGACCTTACCTGTTGAATTTGATGCTTCACGTCGTGCCTTAAAGATATTATCAGCAGATTATTTAGATAGCGCAGACTACTCTGGAGCAAAAACAATGTTACGAGCTGCTGCCTTTACTTATGTGGCTGCCTTCTTAGGTACATTGGCTCAGATGGTCAGATTATTATTGATGTCTAATAGAAATCGACGTAACTAATAGGAAGTAATATCAATATCTCATACCTTAAGGTGGAGGTATTGATATGAGATATTTGCCTATAGTAGGTCCAACCTTTATGTTACAGTATGTAGCGTTTGTTTGGATTTTAAAAAAGATGAAGAGATAAAGAGAAACATTTGTTTCTCTTTGCTACGAAAGGAAGGATTATAGATGGATTATAATAAATTAGCGAATTTACTATTTCCCAATACAACACAAACAATTGAAGAGTTAGAAAAACAGTTTCCTAAAAGAGAATTACCTGAAAATGCGATGGTAACAAGACTAGGACCCAGTCCTACAGGTTTCATCCATTTAGGTAATCTATATGGGGCTTTTGTCGATGAACGTTTAGCTCATCAATCGGATGGATTGATGTTATTAAGAATTGAAGATACTGATGCCAAAAGAAAAGTAGAAGGCTCAGAGGAAGTTATTATTAACGGGCTATCTTATTTTGGTATTACTTTTGATGAAGGTGAAACCCTTGAGGGTGAAGTAGGAAATTATGGTCCTTATCATCAAAGTAATCGTACGACATATTATCATGTGGTTGCGAAAATGCTGACTGAAAAAGGATTAGCTTATCCTAGCTTTGTGACTAGTGAAGAGCTTGATGCGATTAGAGAGCAACAAGTAAAAGAAAAAGTAATCACAGGTTACTATGGACGTTGGGCAACTGATCGTATCTTAACTTATGATGAGATTGAAACAAGAATTAAACAAGGTATGCCTTGGGTTTTACGCCTTAAATCACAGGGTGAAAATAAAGAGTCATATTCATTTAACGATGCAATTAGAGGTGAATTAACAATTCATCCTAATAATATGGATATAGTTCTTTTGAAAGCTGATGGAGTGCCTACTTATCACTTTGCTCATGTGGTCGATGATCATTTAATGAGAGTGACCCATGTCGTAAGAGGCGAGGAATGGCTATCTACATTACCTATCCATTTAGAACTCTTTAATTTAATTGGCTGGAATCCACCTATTTATTGTCATACAGCACACCTGATGAAAATAGATAATGGTGTCAAACGTAAATTATCTAAGAGACTTGATCCAGAATTATCCCTTGAATATTATATGGAACAAGGTTATTTTCCAGAAGCAATGCGTGAGTATCTTATGACTTTGATGAACTCAGACTATGAGGAATGGCGTATTGAAAACCCATTAGCACCTATGGATGATTTTACTTTCACTTTAGATAAAATGGGGCATTCAGGAGCATTGTTTGACATGGACAAGTTGAATGATATTTCTAAGACTGTTTTATTAAACTTAAGTGAACAAGCTATCTTGGATTTCTTAATTGAATGGTCTAAAACTTATCTCACTAGTCATACCGATTTGTATATTAAACATTATGATGATTTAATTAAATTGTTAGCGATTGGTAGAAGTGATCAACAACCTCGTAAAGACTTATTATATGCAGATCAAATTGCTAAGTTTATCGATTATTACTTCGATGAACATTATTCAATTAAAGAAGAATTGCCAGAGAGAGTTTCCAAAGAGGATGCTTTAGAAATACTTAAAAAGTATCGTGATGAATACGATTATAGTTTAGAAAATCCTGAGTGGTTTGCTTGGATGAAAGAACTAGGAGAATCATATGGATATACACCAAAGATGAAACTCTTTAGAAAACAACCTGAACTATTTAAAGGAACGGTAGCTGATGTATCGACCATCATCCGTTTAGCCATGACTGGTTATCAAAAATCGACTGACCTTCATTCGATTCAACAAGTCTTTGGTAAAGAAAAAGTTTTAGCTAGAATAAATGCTCTAATTAACCATCTTCAGTGATGGTTTTTTTATACTTGTGTTACAATAGAGCCAGGAGGAGTCTTACCGATATGAAACTAAGAAATAGAGCACAAGCAGGGGAGATGCTTAGTAAGTTACTCATTAATTATCAAGATAGTGATGCGATAATTCTAGCAATACCACGAGGTGGTGTTTTACTTGGCGCACCTATCTCAAAGGCTTTGAATTTAGATTTAGATATCATCATTACAAAAAAAATATTACATCCACATGAACATCGTGCGATAGGTGCTATTGCTCAAGATGGCAATCCTGTCTTTATGTCAAGAGATACATCAAATATTGAAATGAAATGGCTCAATCAACAAGTGAGAGAAAGTAGACAAGAAATAGCTCATCGACATACTATCTATAATAAAGAAAATACTCCTTTAGATTTAGAGAATAAGGATGTTCTCTTAGTTACAGATGGTATTTTGTCAGGTCTTAGTGCTATGGCAGCCATTGAGGAATGTGAAAGATTGAAGGCAAACAGTATTGTCTTGGTTACACCTAGTTTAAGTGTTGAAGCTGGCCATAATCTATCACCGATGGTAAAGAAACTAGTATCTTTGAGTGTAGAAGAAACGACACGTCAAAATGTCGACGATTATTATGAAGATGAAGAAGAAATCACAGATGGTGATGTGATTAAAGTTTTAATGGAGATTTCGAGTGATAAAAAATAAACAGGCATTACTAATTAATGACTTTGTGAGTACAAGTCATGTTGCTTTAAACTTACAGATTGACTTTCTAAATAATCAACAACTACAATGTGTCGCAATACCTAGCGCAATATTTTCTAACACATTCAATCTTGGACAACCTTACAACATCGATTGTAGCGAATATATGGAACAATCTCTTGCTCAATATGAAGCCTTAAAGATTCAATTTAATGGGTTATTGACGGGTTATTTACACAATCATAAACAAGTGGACTTAATCAAAGCATGGCATAAGAAACACCAAGATAGTCTAATACTTGTTGATCCTGTGATGGGTGATAAGGGAAGGATGTATCAGTCATTAACAAAAGAACTAGCATTAGTCTATCGTGAGATGGTAAGTATCAGTGATGTCATGGTTCCTAATTTAACCGAAGCTTTATTGCTATGTGATGAAGAGTTAGATATCAATAAAACTGAAATTGAGATTCATGAATTGTTGATGAAACTTCATCGACTTAATAATAAATCAGTACTGATTACGTCTGTTGAAATTGGAAGCGAGTCATTTATTGTTGGTTATGATCATCGTTTAGATTCAATGTTCAAAGTGAAATACGAGGTGATTGATGGAACGTATTATGGAACTGGCGATTTATTTTCTGGGGCTCTGTTTTATCATTTACTCAAAGATAAACCTTTGAAAGAGGCTACAGAACTAGCAAATGAAAATGTTTCAGTAAGAATAATGAAACAAAATGCTTTGATGTCATTGTAATCAATCAGAATTTGGACTATCATTTAAAAAGCAAAGGGGGACAGTCCATGTCATACACTGAAGTAAAAGAATATGAACACACATTATCACTACCTAACCGTGATTTTCGACACTATCGTAAAATGTTAATTATCAATTTTAATAATAAGCAAGATGATGCTCTTATTAAAAAACATAGTGCCAAACCATTTGACCGTAACCAGCCAATTTTAGAGTGGAACTTTGAAGATAATACAAAAGTAACATTACAACTAAAGAGTGATGATCAACAGTATTGGGGCGAAGTACGTCTTAAAACTGAAGATGGCTTAGAGTTTAAGGGTAATCCTTTAGGTAAGCTTACTAAGCAGTTTACTCAAGAAGTCGTTGTTAATAACGTTAAAAGACGTTATGTTTGTATATTTGATCCTATCGGAATGGTTTTATTTGATTAGTTATTAAGTTTAAGAAGGAGAATTTATGATTTTTAAGTATGAGCAAAACACTGTCAAAGCAGTGTCTTTACCAGTTATTTATCCAGTTTATGAGAACTGTGATCTTTTAATTGATGGTTTATCGATTAAAAAAGAGTCTGGCCATATTTCCAGTGTACCTACATTAGGGCATCTTAAGGCTCCTGTAGTGGTTTATGCAGGTTTAGGCGATAAAGATGTGTTACAAGCAGAATCCTTTCAATTAGCTATCAGAAAGGCTGCTCAGGCTATTAACGGCCAAGAGTTTGTTGTTGCATTGGAACATTTGACAGATGACCACCTAACACTACTTGATTTAACGACCCAAAGTGTCCATGCGATTGGGGATGCTCTATATAGTTATCGTGATAAAAAAGACTATACTGTGACTTTTATTGGTCAACATGATGTCTCAGAACTATTAGAGAGCCAACAAATTATCCAAGAAGCTGTAGATCACACTAAAGACTTAGTGAATAAACCTAGCAATTTATTGACACCTTTAGTTTTTGAGGAATACTTAGTGACATTGGCTAAAGAAATAGGAGTTGAAATAACTACATATGATAATGATGCTTTAGAAGAATTAGGTGCTGGAGGAATATTATCTGTTAACAAAGGTTCACATTGGCCTGCACGTTTAGTGGTCTTAAAATACCAAGGAGCAAATGATGAACCCTTTAGCGCATTAGTAGGTAAGGGGGTCACCTTTGATTCAGGTGGCTATAACTTAAAACCGTCTAACTCCATGGCGACCATGAAGTGTGATATGGGTGGTGCTGCTAGTGTCGTTGGAGCGTTTGAAGCCATCGTAAGACTTAAAAAAGAAGTCAACGTTTATGCGATTGTGGTACTTACAGAGAACATGATCAATGGCGCGGCTTACAAAGTTGATGATGTAATTACAATGATGAATAAAAAGACCGTAGAAGTGACCAATACTGATGCGGAAGGACGTATTGTATTGGGTGATGCGTTAGTCCATGCTACTAATCTAGGAGTAAAGACTATCGTCGATGTAGCGACCCTTACAGGGGCTTGTGTCGTTGCTTTAGGTAATGAATTTACAGGACTCTTCTCAAATAGTCCTCAATTAACTAATTCATTTACAGAAGCGTCACAAAGAACTCATGAGAAACTGTGGCAATTGCCACTGAGTGATAATGTATCAAAATCACTTAAGGATACCATTGTGGCTGATTTAGTTAATTCGACTGGTAAGCCACCTGGAGCGACTGTTGCTGCAGCATTCTTACAGGAATTCATTGGTGAGGATATTGACTGGGTTCACTTAGATATTGCTGGTACCGCATTCTTAAAATCTGCACAAGCTAAAAGTGTGGGTGCTACTGGAGTGATGGTTAAAACCATTTTTGAAGCATTAACCAATTAAACTGTCGAAAGACAGTTTTTCTTTTTGTAAGATAAAACATTTAACGTTTAACATTAAACTCAATTCAAACTAATTGACGACACTTCTTCGATAGTGATATTGTTTATTCACTATCGTAAGGAGAAGAAGATGAGTAAAATACCACAATTTATATATAAAAGAGATGGGTCTAGTGTTGAATTTGATCAAAATAAAATCACTGTAGCAATCCAAAAGGCAGGTGAGGCGACAGGGGAATTCAATTATGAAGAGGCACAGGCTTTATCAGATCAAGTCATCTCACTAATTGATACCTTAGAGAATGTTGATGAACTAAGTGTTGAAATGATTCAAGACTTGGTTGAAAATGTCTTACTTAATTCTAAATACAATTTGACAGCTAAATCATATATTCTATATCGTGATGCTCGTGCTAAAGAAAGAAAACCTGATTTATTTAAGAAGCGACTCAATTTAAAGCCCTATGAGTATCCAGAGTTAGCAGAATATGTCGATGCGATTAGACATTCGTATTGGATTCATACCGAGTTTAACTATACAAGTGATATTCAAGACTTTATGGTCAATGTGACTGAGGCTGAAAGAGTTTCTATAAAGAATGCAATGCTGGCGATTGCTCAAATTGAGGTCAATGTTAAAACTTTCTGGGGTGATATTTATAAAAAAATTCCTAAACCAGAGATTGGCCAAGTAGGTTATACTTTTGCGGAAAGTGAAGTTCGTCACTCAGATGCTTATTCTCACTTATTAGAGATATTGGGGTTGAATAAGGAATTTGAGAAGATTAAAGACATACCAGCTATCATGAGTCGTATTAACTATCTTGATCGTTCTTTATTAACACAACACAGTGATGATAATAGAGATTACACCTTATCAGTGTTATTATTTTCTCTCTTTATAGAACATGTCTCATTGTTTTCACAGTTCTTAATTATTATGTCCTTTAATAAGTATCGTAATCTGTTTAAGGGCATCTCTAATGCGATTGAAGCTACTTCTAAGGAAGAACAAATTCATGGCTTATTTGGTATCGATTTAATTAATCAAGTTCGTTTAGAGCATCCTGAGTGGTTTGATGAAGAGATGAAACAAGCCATCTATCAGTCATGCCATGATGCTTATGAAAGTGAGAAATTAATTATTGATTGGATATTTGAAGAGGGTGAATTAGATTTTCTTCCTAAATATACCGTTCAAGAGTTTGTTAAAAATAGACTCAATAACTCACTAGTAAGTATTGGTTATGATAAATTATTTGAAGTTGATCTAGAAGAAGTCTATAAAACCGATTGGTTTGATGATGAGATAGTCGCAACTAAACACTTGGATTTCTTCGTGAAGAGATCCGTCAATTATAACAAACGAGCAATGAGTATTACCTCAGATGACTTGTTTTAATAAAGGAAGGGAAAACAATTATGTATTGGTTAAATGAATATAGTCGACAATTTTTAGAGAATGGTTATTTAACAGAAGGGGTTAGCCCTGAAGAAAGAATTCGCTTTATTGCCCAAACTGCAGAAAAAACACTTCAAATGGAGGGTTTTGCGGATAAATTCTATAGTTATATGGAAAGAGGCTTCTATTCCTTATCGTCTCCTATTTGGTCAAATTATGGAATTAAAAAAGGTCTACCAATTTCCTGTTTTGGGGGACATGTCTCAGATACCATGAGTGGTATTCTCTATTCCCAAGCTGAAGCAGGGATGATGAGTAAGTATGGTGGGGGTACTTCAGGTTACTTTGGAGATATTAGACCTCGTGGTTCAGAAATTACGAACAATGGTAAATCGAGTGGTGCTGTGCATTTTATGAAACTTTTTGAATCAATTGTTGATGTTGTTTCTCAAGGTTCGACTCGTCGTGGCCATTATGCTCCTTACTTGCCGATAGATCATAAAGATATTCATGAATTTTTAGAGATTGGTAAAGAAGGTAATCCTATTCAAGAATTAACCCATGGGGTAACAGTCTCTGATGCTTGGATGAAAGAAATGGTGGCAGGTGATCCAGAAAAAAGAGCTACCTGGGCTAAAGTACTTCAGAGTCGTGTAGAGATGGGTTATCCTTATATCGTCTTTACTGATACC
>JAAZEF010000078.1 GCA_012512455.1 Erysipelothrix sp. | reverse complement strand
GATAAACAAGTAGTACCAATACCGCTGGTGACAAAGACGGTCAATGAGCCACCTAAACAAAAGGAACCAGTAGTCACTACCAGTACTGTAGAAGAGAATGAGGAGATTCCCTTTACAATAACAGAACAACCAGATCAAGGTGTTCATTGGGGTATCTCAAATACTAAACAAGAGGGAAAACCTGGAACAAAGACAAGAGTATATGAAGTTACTTATGTTGATGGAAAAGAAACTTCACGAGTTTTAATTTCAGAAAATGTGACTGTACAACCTCAAAACCAAATTATAGCCATTGGACAACACGTTGAAGATTTTAAAAATTGTACAGAGTTAAGAAAAGTATATCCTGGTGGTGTCTATAGTGATAGTCCAGTCTATCAAAAGAAATATGATAGAGATGGCGATGGACACGGCTGTGAGTAATACACATTGAAATTTATCTAAATCATAATGTTTACAATTATTAAGGTATAATATTTCTTAGAGGTGAGATTATGATTGCTGAAATTATTAATGTGGGAACTGAATTGTTGTTAGGAGATATTATCAATACTAATGCTGCCTATCTCTCGCGTGAATTAAAGGAGTTAGGCATTTTTTGTTACTACCAAAGTGTAGTAGGTGACAATGTCGAACGATTTAAAGAGCTATTAAGATCGAGTATTCAAAGAAGTGATTTAGTTATTATCACAGGAGGTTTAGGACCAACATATGATGATATGACTAAAGAAAGTGTTGCACAAGTATTAGGAAAAGAAATGGTTTTTCATCCTGAAACTTATGAAAGAATCAAAGATATCTTTAGACAATCTAAAAGAGAACTAACCGAAAATAATAAGAAACAAGCTTATCGAATAGAAGGTTCAGAAGTATTAATTAATCATCAAGGAACGGCTCCTGGTCTTTTTCTGGAAGATGAACAATGTACTATTATTTTATTGCCAGGACCACCTAATGAATTAAGACCAATGTTCGAAAAGTATGTTATTCCCAAGTTGAAAGAAAGTAGTGACTTGACTCTGGTATCAAAGAATATCTATATGACAGGTATTGGTGAGTCACAAGTAGAAGATATTCTAAATAAGGAAATGTCTCAAGGCACCAATCCTACCATAGCTCCATATGCGTTTATTGATGGGTTAGTTGTTAGAGTAACAGCTAGCGCACAAACAGAAAGGGCAGCACTTGAATTAATAAACCCAATTGAAGATAAGATTGTTAAACGATTTAGAAACTATGTCTATAGTGTAGATGTTCCCTTAATTGAGGAAGTTGTTGTCGATTTACTAAGAGGATTTAACCTTAAAGTATCTGTGGCTGAAAGTTGTACAGGGGGACTCTTAGCACAAAGGATTACTTCCATACCTGGCAGTTCAAGTGTATTTGATTTAGGAGTTGTCACTTATAGTAATCAACAAAAGATTGATCTTTTGAATGTGGATAGTGAATTGATAAAAGAAGTAGGAGCTGTGAGTGAAGAAGTTGTCAGAGAGATGGCAACTAATGTTCAAATCTTAGGACAAGCGGACTATGGTTTAGCAATTAGTGGTGTCGCAGGACCTGATAGTAGTGAACAGAAACCAGTTGGATTAGTCTACATTGGTGTGGCTACAAAAGATGAAGTGGTTGTCAAAAAGTTGGAATTGGGCAGGGGTTATCATAATGATCGCCAACGAATTAGACAATTAAGTAGTACTTATCTGATGAAGTTGTTAATTGACTTGATAAGTTCTGATTCAAAACTAAACAATAATTAAATCCAACATTATACTTCTAAAAAATAACGGTAATTAACAAACAACTAATAAACTTAAATTCAGATTGACATTTTATGGACGAGTGATATAATTTTGGAAGTGTAGGTCCTTTAAATGTGATCCCGTGAGGTCATCAAGGCAAACAAAACGTTAACTTGAACATTTTACAAAGGACTCATTGTGTCCTTTTTTATTGGCCTATACAAGAAAATAGGAGGATGTTATGCAAGTTAATAAATCAAACGATTTACTGTTGGATGTTCATGAGAAACCCAAACCACTACAATGGGCTGTCTTAAGTATCCAACACGTCTTCGCCATGTTTGGCGCTACCGTCTTAGTTCCCATCATTGTAGGATTCCCAGTCTCTGTGGCTCTCTTTGCCTCAGGAATTGGAACACTAATTTACATAGTTGCCACAAAGGCAAAAGTTCCAGTTTATCTAGGATCATCCTTTGCGTATATTACCGCTATGATTTTTGCTCAAGAAGCACTGGGAGGTAAGAGTGACGCCTGGCAAACCGCGATTATTATCGTAGGTCTCATTTATGTCGCAGTCGCTATCTTGGTTTATTTCATCGGTACCAAGTGGATTGACCGATTATTACCACCAGTTGTCATTGGTCCAATGATCGCAATCATTGGATTGGGATTAGCTCCAGTGGCAGTAGAACAAGCTGGACTCACAGCAGGTGGCGATATTAAAGTTATCATGGTCGCAATTATTACCTTTTTAATCACTGCCTTAGTATCGACTTATGCTAAAGGATTCTTGAAGATAATTCCCTTCATAATTGGGATTGTCGGAGGATATGTTGTTGCATATCTCTTTGGATTAGTCGATTTCCAACCCATCATTGATGCGCCATGGTTTCAATTACCAGAATTGAAACTTCCATTCGCATTAGGTAATTTCGACACGTATGAATTCTATTTCGGACCGGAAATGTGGGCTATTGTACCCATATCAATTGTCACCATCTCAGAGCATATTGGTGATCACACAGTGTTATCAAAAATTTGTAACCGAAACTTCCTAAAAGATCCAGGACTAACAAGAACTTTAATTGGGGATGGAGTTGCGACTGCGGTTAGTGCTCTAATCGGAGGACCTGCTAACACAACTTATGGTGAGAATACAGGAGTCGTAGGAATGACCAAGATCGCATCAGTATATGTGGTCGGAGGGGCAGCTGTTGTCGCTATAGCTCTATCATTCTTAGGAAAAGTATCAGCCTTTATCTCAACAATACCTGATCCTGTACTAGGTGGAATGAGTATGTTACTCTATGGTGTCATTGCATCGAATGGATTAAGAGCACTGGTAGATGCTCAAGTTGATTTCTCTAAACAAAGAAATCTTATCATTGCCTCTGCTATGCTAGTTGTTGGACTAGGTGGAGCGGTTCTACAAATGTCTAGTCTTGTGACACTTAGTGGAACAGCACTAGCTGCTTTAGTTGGTGTGATACTAAATCTAATTCTTCCAAAAGAATAATTGTGTTTATAACATCTTGTGACTTAGCTTCATAAGATGTTTTTTAATACACTTGATAAAAAATTAACAAAGTATTATAATGGATGTGGATAAAGAGGATTGTTACGGCCAAAAACAAATATAGTCGCCAACTCATTAAATTGAGGTCACACATCGTTTAATAAAGGGGGCAAAAATGATGAACGTGAAGTATGTTGGCAAAAGCACAAAAGATTTAGATCATGGATCTATTCATGCGCTTCAAGGTAATTTAACAAGTTGTGGAAAACGAATTGATGAAAATCGAAATGATTGGAAAATGACTACACAACATGTGACCTGTGATCGAAAGGGCTGTAAGAAAAAATAAACTAAACCTTCTTTATTCGAGTTAAGATTCCTATTTGTTCTTGACTTAACTTATATGAATTAATCTTGTATTTTCCCATATAACTTATTCCTTTATTTGAAAAACTAGCTTCGATGCTAGTTTTTCTTTTAAATATAAGATGTTAATTGTATTGATAATTTGCACCCAAAAGTATGTAGTTTTGGTGCAAGAGGTGATAGAATGAAAACAGATAATATAACCGACAAAATTTATAAAAAGATACAAGAACAATCTAGAGGTAAGATATTTTCTATAGATGATTTCTATCATTTTGGAAACTATAATACAATAAAGTCAGTATTATTAAGGCTTAATAATGAAGACAAGAATATTCGAGTAATGGATGGGTTATATACAATTCCAAGATACAGTAAATTAATTGGCGAATACAGTTACCCAAGCATTGATGAAGTAGCAAATAAAATTGCCGAGAAGTTTTCATGGACTATTTCACCAGCTGAAGACTACGCTTAAAATCTAACAGGTTTAAGCACTCAGGTTCCTAATGAATACACTTATGTAAGTGATGGCCCATACAGAACTTATGATTATCGAGGACAACAAATTACATTCAAACATACAAGTAATAGATTTATAAAGGAACATTCCACATCATTTGCTATTTTAATACAGGCAATCAAAACTTTGGGTAGAAAAAACATTACTAATAATGATGTCAAAAAAATGGCTAAATACTATAAAAAGTACATTAGTACTAATCGTGAAAGTCATGAAAATAAATTGCCCATTTGGATAATTGAGGTTTTGAAGAATATTAAAGAAAGCAAGGAGCACACATGATAATCATCGACATAATGAAATACAACGTAGATTTGAATAAGATACTAACAAATAACAAATGATATTGACTAATACGATATACATACAAAAGGCCATCCACATAGGATGGCCAATAAAGTTAGATAGTAAGTGAAAGATGTTAATTAGTCTTCTTTACGACGTTTTTTCGCAACAGCGGTCGTTACTAGACCGAGACCAATAAGCGCAAACCCTGGATTGAACACACTACTAATACCAGTAGGTGGTAATTCATCTTTATCCTCTGGTTCAGTTGGTTCAACTGGTACTACTGGAGCTTCATAATCTTCAATAGCTTCCATAGCAGCCAATATTGCATCAATATTGAGTAAATGATCTTCTAATGTGTAATCTTCAACCACTAAAAGATATTCTTCAGCTTTATTGATTGCTGCTTGTAGAACATTAATAAGTTCTACTGGAATATCATCACTGTCTTCAATAAGTGCCTTAGCATCTACAATTGTTTCCTCAAGTGTTGTCAATGTTTCAACATCAACCTCAATTTGGAACAATCTAGTTCTAGGCGTTTGATCTTCATAGAGTGACCAATCGAGTGTATCGCCATGGTCCTCTAAGAATTCTCTAAATACTTCTTCTAAGCCATTACCTTCAATACGAGGTCCACCAAGCATGGTGTAACCATCGCCACCAACAGCTAAGAAATCATTAGTCGCTAAGACATATGATTTAGCTAAGTCAAGTGCTTCTAAACCAGTATCTCTTTCAAACCAAATGCCCTCAATGCGAGAACCTTCTGGTTTAGCAGAGTTGTAAATAACCTTAACTCCTGATACTTGTAAGAATCCACCAGCTTGTCCAAGAACAAGTTCGCCTTCTTCTGAGACATCAGATTCAGTCTTATACGAAAACTCAAACATATCAAGGATTTGTTGGCCAGTTACTTCGATGCTGGAGTACATATTACCAAATGGTAACACAGCAATAACATCTCCAACCGTAATTGTTGGCGGATTGATATCCGCACGGATGCCTCCACCATTAATCACAGCTAAGTCAGGTTTTTGGCTAAAGCCTTGACCATAACTCATCATCGCATCAGTAATTAAATTACCTAGAGCAGCTTCACGTCTTCTAACGATATCGCGATCACTGGAAAGAATAAATTCTAAGTCGTCGAAGATTGACTCACTACCAACTGCATCAAATCCATCCTGAGCAGCTTTCTCAGGTTCTAATACTTTAGGAAGTGCAGCATCTTCAACAGTATAGCTAAATGTTGGAACAAGTTTAGCAGTGGAATTAGAGAAATCAGCTAAATCAATTTCAACATGTCCAATGTTGTTTAGGTATTCACCTGTTTGAACATAAAGGACATTGTCACCATGGAACTCACCAGTTGGATATTCTGTATGGGAG
>JAAZEF010000077.1 GCA_012512455.1 Erysipelothrix sp. | reverse complement strand
TTTATTGATAAAGATAATGTATATGCGATTGTAGATAAAAAGAGCCTTAAAGTTATTGGCTCTCTTGGATTAGAAGATTCTAAATATAATCAACATTTAAAAGTAGTTGAAATTGGTTATGTGTTGGCACAAAGTTTTTGGGGTCAAGGTCTGATGGCTGAAGTTGTAAACTGTGTCAATGACCACCTTTTTAATGTGGTGGGATTGGATGGAATTACAGTGGCACATTTTGATTTTAACAAACAATCACAAAGAGTTATTGAAAAGTGTGGTTTCAAGTTTATAGAATCATCACCCTTTTATTCGAAACAACTTAAGAAGTCCTTAGTTAGTCATCGCTACTTAAAGCTTAAAGACCATTAGGCATTTCTTTGATAAAGGCAGTGACAAGTTGTTCCTGCCAGTCACTAGTTGGTTGTAATTTACCTAAAAAGAATCTGAGAGTATCTGGTTCATCAACAAATTCTAGGCCACCAATTAAGTGGCGATGTTGATAGAGCCAACCGACTCTATCTGCGACGTATTTAATCTGTGAGAGAGTAAATACTCTTTTGGGGATGGCTAAGCGTACCAGTTCCATATCAGCAAAGACTTCTGTACCATCTTCATTTCTTTGTTCTGACATAGTGCCCCTTTCCATTCCTCGTACACCACTGATGAGATAAATAGCTGAGGTGAGTGATGCTCCTTGATATTGTGAGGGATCTAGATGGTCTACAAATCTTTTGGCGTCAATATGACAGCCTAATCCACCAAATGGTCTCACGACTGGTACACCATGTTTCTCTAGTTCGTTTCCAAATGCTTCAACAAAAATTGGGGTTTGAGATATCATATGAAAATCGAGTGTTTCTTTGAGACCTACGGCCATGGCTTCCATTTCTTTGACTGACATTCCACCATAGGTTAAGAAACCTTCAAATAGTGTCACAAGTGTACTCATTTGATTGAATAATTGTTCATTGTTGGTGGCAATTCCTCCACCTTTTGCACAGCCTAGTTTCCTTCCAGAAAAATAGATAAGATCCATACAGTCAGACATCCTATGGACTATTTCTTCTAATGACATGTTGTAACATTGTTCTTCTCTGGTTTTAATAAAGTAGAGATTATCAGCTAGTAAACTGGCATCAAATACTAATAATATTCCCGACTCCTTACAAACCTTAGCAACATCTTCCATATTTTTTAATGAGAGGGGTTGTCCGCCGATTAAATTGGTTCCTGCCTCTAGTCGCACAAACGCAATCTGGTCTTTACCTAGCTCTTTAATAGTTTGTTTAAGTTGATTAATATCCATATTACCTTTGAAAGGATTGTTACTGGTGACATCTAACATATCTTTATTACCAATCTCAATGACCTTTCCACCACAACGAGTGATATGTGCTTTAGTGGTAGTAAAATGATAATTCATCAGGGTATTCTTTTTATCTTTGATGAGGATATTGGCAATAATATTCTCACAGGCTCTTCCTTGATGAGCTGGTAAGAAGAATTGCTTATTAAAGAACTCTTGGACCACTTTTTCTAAGCGATAAAATGTTTCTGAACCAGCATAACTATCGTCTGCGATCATCATAGCTGAGAGTTGTTGGTCACTCATGGCATTGACACCACTATCGGTTAACATGTCTAGAA
>JAAZEF010000076.1 GCA_012512455.1 Erysipelothrix sp. | reverse complement strand
ATGTTTGTCCTTCAAACTCAAAAGGTATCTCTTCTTGTTGTGTAAAGGTCAAGATGGGATGATTTTTAATTCGCATTAGCTTCACCCTTTCTTCATTTAGGATAATGATAACACAGAAATGTAAGCGTTATCTAACTTGTTTTAAACAAAGCTAAGTCCCATAATAGAAATATCAGGAGGACTCATCATGTTACAAATTGAAGTTTGTTGTGGAAGTGTGGAAGATGTTTTAGTTGCTAGTCAGTTTCCTATCACTAGTATTGAATTAAATAGTGCCCTAAGCTTAGGAGGTCTGACCCCTAGTTTATCGAGTCTTGTGCTCTCATTATCACAGACTGATATTCCTATCATTGTGATGATTCGTTGTCGGGGTGGTAATTTTCATTACTCAGACTTAGAGATTGAACAAATGTATTCAGATGCTAGTTTATTATTGGATCATGGTGCGGATGGTATCGCTTTTGGTTTTCTTAATGAAGATAACTCATTGGACACCTATCACACAACTGCCTTTACTAAGTTGGCTCATAGTCGAAATAAACAAGCTGTTTTTCATAGAGCTTTTGATCTTATTAAAGATCCCCTTAACTCAATTAAGCAACTTCATCAAATTGGTATTGATCGCCTATTAACTTCTGGTCAACAACCTACCGCAATCAAAGGTAAAGTTTTATTAAAACAACTCAATGATCTTAATCTTATTCCTATCATGGCAGGTTCTGGTATCACACCTAATAATTATCAACAACTGGTAGCTGACACACAGATTAATTATCTTCATGGTTCCTTTAGTGAACCTATTATCCAAACACCTAGTGCTACTAATGTGAGTTTTGAGATTAATATGTCTAAAACAAGTAGTGAAAAGCTAAGAGAATTGTTTAATTTCGTAAATAAAGTGGTCGAATAATTGACTTTATTTATAGATAATGGTATTCTTTCTATGTAATAAGGGACATTCAGAAATTGACATGGTAAATGCAATGAAGAGTACTTCTTATTTTCTAGAAACGGAGGTACTAATGTTAACAGGTACAGTAAAATTCTTCAACGCTGAAAAAGGCTTCGGCTTTATCTCAGTTGAAGGTGGACGCGATGTTTTCGTTCATTACTCAGGAATTGCTTCTGAAGGTTACAAATCGCTTAATGAAGGCGATAAGGTAACTTTCGATGTCATTACAGAAGATCGTGGTGACAAAGCAATTAACGTAACAGTAGTAGTAGACTAATTAAATCCGTGGTGAAAACCACGGGTTTTTTTTATACAACAAGCCTTTTTTTATATTCCCTGATACGTTATACTAATATTAATGATTTAAGCGCTTTCATAAGCTAGAAAGGATTAACCATGACACTCCAAACACCGCTGTATCCGCTTCATTTGGAGAACAACGCTAAAATGGTTGAGTTTGGCGGCTATTTACTTCCCCTTTCCTATCCTATGGGAATCATTAAGGAACACCAAGTTGTCAGAGAAAAATCTGGCCTTTTTGATGTCAGTCACATGGCTCGTTTTATGGTCGATGGACACAATGCCCTTCACTATTTAAATAAGCTTTTAACCAACGATTTTAGTCAAATGAAAACCGGAGATATTAAATACACCTTAATGTGTAATGAACAAGGAGGTATCATTGACGATTTAATTGTTTACAAATTAGAAGATGAACACTATTTATTAGTCTGTAATGCCAGCAATCACGATAAAGATTTAGAGTGGCTAAATTCTCATATCATCGACGATGTTGCGATTAATGATATTACAGAACAGACAGGACACGTTGCTTTACAAGGACCCGATTCAACTCATATCCTTTCACAGTGTGTTGATCCTTCTTTATTGCCTCAGAAATACTATTCTCAAAAAAACCATGTCACCATTGGAGATATTCATTGTTTAATCTCACGCAATGGTTATACCGGTGAGGATGGCTATGAACTCATTTGCGCAAAATGTGATGTCCCTAAACTCTATCAACTTCTTTTAGATAAAGGCACTACACCATGTGGCCTAGGAGCTAGAGACACGCTTCGTCTTGAGGCAGGGATGCCTCTTTATGGTCATGAAATGAGCGAAGATATCAATCCGCTAGAAGCAAGATTAGGAGCCTTTGTGAAGATGAATAAAGAATATTTCATTGGTCAAGAAGCCTTAAGAGAACATTCATTAACCAAAAGAAGAGTGGGTCTTAAATTACTGGAGCGTGGTATTGCGCGTGAAGGTTCACTAATATATCTTAATGATGAATTAGTGGGTCATATCACATCAGGAACCCAACTTATTAGTGTTGGTTATGCGGGGGCGATGGGCTTTATTCAAAACGAACATAGTTCAATTGATACTAAGGTAGAGATTGAGGTTCGTAACAAAAGATTAGCAGCAGTGATTATCCAACTTCCTTTCTATCAAAGGAAAGTACAAAAATAAGGAGAAGAATAATGGAAAAAATTTTATACTCAAAAACTCATGAATGGATTAAATGGGAAGGTGAAGAAATCACCATTGGTATTAGTGATTTTGCTCAAAGCGAATTAGGTGATGTTGTGTTTGTTAATTTACCTGAAGTCAATGACACCTTAACAGTTGGTGAAAGCTTTGCTGATGTGGAATCAGTTAAAGCTGTTTCTGATATCATTTCACCAATCGATGGTGAAGTCTTAGAGATTAATGAAGACTTATTAGATCAACCAGAACTCATTAATCAAGATGCACAAAACTCTTGGTTCATTAAAGTCACTAATGTCACTAATCAAGATGACTTATTGACTTATGATGAGTATCTTCAATTTATAGAAGAGGGATCATAATGGCTGATTATGTTGTCGCAAGCACTCAAGAAATAACAGAAATGTTAGAGGCAACTCAAAATGACACCATTGAAGATTTATTTGCTCATATCCCTAAACCTGCTCGCTTAAAGGAAAAACTAAACCTTCCTGATGGTTTAAGTGAAATGGAAGTCATCAATAAAATGACACACATGTCAGATAAAAATAAAGTATATCCTACTATTTTTAGAGGCGCAGGTGCCTATAAACATTACATCCCTTCTGTGGTGAATCATTTAAGTTCACGCAGTGAATATGTAACCTCTTATACCCCTTATCAAGCAGAAGTTGCTCAAGGTACTTTACAGACAATCTTTGAATTTCAAACAATGATTACTTCTTTAACAGGTCTTTATGCGGCTAATGCCTCTATGTATGATGGCGCCAATGCGGCAGCGGAAGCGTTAATGATGACACAAGATCGCAAACGACATCGTGTACTTATTAGTGACACAATTAATCCTGAGGTCAAAGATGTTCTATTAACTTATTGTTACTGCTTTGATATGCCTTATGAAATCATTCCTAGTCAAAATGGCTTAACTGATTTAGATGCGATTGCTGATTTAATAGATGATGAAACATCTTGTCTCTATGTCGAACAACTCAATTTTAATGGACTCATTGAAGATGTAAAAGCTATCTCAGATATCGGACATGCTCATGGTATTAAAATCATCATGGGTGCCAACCCGATTGCTTTAGCACTTCTTCCTTCTGCCCAAGAATGCAATGTTGATATTTGTGTGGGTGAAGGCCAACCGTTAGGTTTACCACTAAGCTTTGGTGGACCTTACTTAGGATTTATGAGTGCGACTAAAGAAATGATGAGAAAATTACCTGGACGTATCGTGGGTGAAACTACGGATACCAATGGTAAGACTGCTTATGTCCTTACATTACAAGCTCGTGAACAACACATTCGTCGTGAGAAAGCATCATCTTCTATTTGTTCTAATCAGTCACTAATGGCTGTTAGAGCCACCATCTATTGTGCAACTTTAGGACCTGATGGTCTAAGAGATGTTGCTGCTCGTTGTGTGGACAATGCCCATTATCTGGCATCAAAAATCAATCAACTTGATGGTATTTCTTTGAAGTATCAAAGTGAGTTTTTCCATGAATTTGTGACCACTTCTAGTCATAATTCCCAACTTATCTTATCGACCTTAGAGAAACATAATATCTTGGGTGGCCTACCACTTAATGAAAATGACATTTTATGGTGTGCTACCGAAATGAATACGAAACAAGAGATGGATCAAGTTATAAAGCTAATTGAGGAGGTCTTGTCATGACAACTATTTTTCATAAAAGTTCACCTGGCAGAAAAGCATTTCATTTACCTGCCTCAGAAGTAAAAGAAACAACTTTAAGTTTTCAAAGACAAAGTAAACTTAACTTACCCCAACTCTCAGAGATTGATGTGGTGAGACATTATACTAACCTTTCGAAAAATATTTATTCGATTGATCAAGGCTTTTATCCTTTAGGTTCTTGTACAATGAAATACAATCCTAAAGTCAATGAAGATATTGCGGCTCTTAGAGGATTTACACAGCTTCATCCCCTACAACCAATAGAGAGTGTAGAGGGTGCACTTGAAGTGATGAGCTTAGCGAATGATTTATTAAAAGAAGTTACTGGAATGGACCAAATGACTTTTCAACCTGCTGCTGGTGCTCAGGGTGAATTATCAGCGATGTTGATGATTAAAAAATATTTTGAACATCGTAATGAATCACAGCGTACAGTTGTTATTGTTCCTGATTCAGCGCATGGGACCAATCCGGCGTCTGCGAATATGGCTGGCTTTAAGGTCAAAACGGTTCCTAGTAAAGATGGGTATGTAGATTTAGAAGCCTTAAGAACAATGGTGGATGAAAACACCGCCGCTTTAATGTTAACTAATCCTAATACCTTAGGTCTTTTTGAAAAAGATGTCATAGAGATTTCAAATATCATTCATCAAAATGGTGGTCTATTGTATTGTGATGGTGCCAATATGAATGCGATCTTGGGTAAAGTGAGGCCTGGTGACATTGGATTTGATGTGATTCACTTAAATCTACATAAGACCTTCTCTACTCCTCATGGTGGAGGTGGACCTGGTTGTGGAGCGGTAGGTGTCAAGAAACATCTTATCGACTTTTTACCTTTGCCTTATGTTAAAGACAATGAAATGATAGAACACCACGAATTATCCATTGGTTCAATGAAAAACTTCTCTGGTAATTTCTTAGTCGTTGTTAGAGCTTTAACCTATCTATTATCACTGGGTGGTAATGGTTTAGAGAAGACCAGTGAATTAGCTGTGTTAAATGCTAACTATTTATATTCTCAACTAGAGGGTTATGATTTAGCTCATGATGTACCTTTCTTACATGAATTTGTCTTGAGTTTAAGTCGTATTAAAAAAGAGAAAAACATCACCGCATTAGATATTTCAAAGGGACTTATTGATTATGGAATTCATCCACCTACAATGTATTTCCCGTTGTCAGTACCTGAGGCTTTGATGGTTGAACCTACTGAGACAGAGAGCATTGAAACTCTTCAGTATGCCGCGAAAGCCTTTAATGAATTATTAAATGAAGACCCACAAAAACTTAAGAATGCTCCCTTTACTACAAAAATCACACGAGTCGATGAAGTAAAGGCTGCACGTCAACCACTCTTAAGTGTACATCAAGATGATGATTGATTTAGTTGTTATTGGTGCTGGTTCAGCAGGTTATGTAGCGGCTATTAAAGCAGCTCAACTTGGTAAACAAGTCATCATCATTGAAAAGGATAAAATTGGTGGCACCTGTTTGAATAAAGGATGTATTCCGACTAAAACACTGCTTCATGGTGCTCAACTCGTGAAGTCACAGAAACATTTTGAAACCTTAGGCTTACAAGGAAATATCACTTTTGATCAACATAAAATGAATGATCATAAGAACAATATCGTGACTAAACTGAGTGATGGTATTCAATCTCTATTAACTGGCAACAACATTACCACTATTAAGGGTGAGGCTATCATTATTGATGAACATACAGTAGAAGTGAACAAGAAATTAATAAAGACTGATTACATTTTACTTGCGACTGGAGCGACGACTAGAAAACTACCTAATACTTATAGTAGCGATGATATCTTAGACTTTGGCGATAAACAGTTTAGGGAGGTCGTGATTATTGGTGGTGGTGTGATTGGTTGTGAACTAGCTAGTCTCTACAGTTCTCTTGGAACCAAAGTAACGATTCTTGAGGCACTTCCTCGTCTGTTGAGTCCTTTTGATAAAGAAGTTTCTCAAAACCTGTCTATGATTTTCAAACGCGATGGTATTACTGTCGTAACCAATGTTAACAATATAAAAATAGATGACCATCACATAACGTACACCCACAAAGATAAAGAATATACGTTAGAATGTGATGCTATTATTAGTGCCATTGGTCGAGATGCTCATGAAATTAAGAGTAAGATATCTATCACCTTTGATAAACGTTATTTAGTCAATGAACACTTTCAAACATCTATCCCATCTATCTATGCGGTTGGAGATTGTAGCTCTACGATTCAACTAGCTCACATGGCGAGTGCCCAGGCACAGGGTGCGATAGAACATATGTTTAATAAATCCATAACTATCGATTATCAAAATGTACCCTCTGTGGTCTATACTTCACCAGAGATTGCGAGTGTAGGTCAATACAATACATCAAATCCTGATTATAAAGTCGGTAAGTATACGCTCAATGGTCATGGTTATACCTTAATTCATCAACAACAACGTAGCTTTGTGAAGTTGGTAGTCGATACTAAACAACAAATATTAGTTTCAGCAACCTTAATGTGTGATCATGCGGGTGATTTAATTACTCTTTTGACTCATTTCATCAAGGATAAAAGACCTATCTCTGAATTAAAAGAACTTATTTATCCTCACCCTAGCTTTGTGGAAGCAATTAGTGAGGCCATTCATCAACTAGATGATACGGCAATTCATATCATGCCAAAAAAATAGTCACTTCTTATGAAGTGACTATAATTTTATGCCATACCAAACTCTCATATCGGTATTACCATTAACACAATACTGAATAGCGATACTCTCTTGGCCAGATCCCATATAGTAGAGTTGAGCCGCTGAGATACCTAAGGTGTTAAACATAACTTGACCACTGGTATCGGTTTTAACGACTTCAATCATTTTATATTGACTGATATTTCCTGAAGCATCACTGACAGATACGATTGAGCCTACTTGAAGATTTCTATAATAAGTTGCCATTATTCCTGGGTTATGTCCCGAGAAGTAAGTGGTTTGAGAATCATTAGGATTGAAACTTGTGACTGATGAACTAACAATACCACTATCTATAATGTTTTGAACACCTGTAGGGTTATATTGCCCTGCATATTGATAGGTGCTAGAGGTTCCAGCAAATATCAATTGGTTAGGCTTAACCGCTGGTGCACTTTTTTCTTCAACAACAACGACAGGTTCTTCTTTTTTAACTGGCTCTGTTGGCTTAACTTCTTCTTTGACGACTTGTTTTGGTTGGACTTCTTCTTTAACAACTTGTGTTGGTTGGACTTCTTTATTTATTGGTTTTTCAACGGGTTTATTTTCTGCTATTACAACGGGTTTCTCTTCTGGTTTAATTTGCTCTTCAACAACTGTCTCTTCAATTGTTTCCACAACTTCTTCAACAATTATTTCCTCTTGTATCTCTTCATCAACACTTGATGTAGCAAGGACCACATTCCTTTGAACTAAGCTAACTTGAAGTTCTCTGGAAACACTTTTTGTTGGGACATTGTTTGCGAAAGACAATAAAAAAACCACAAAAACTAATACGAATGTTAATCGTTTTAATTGCATAGGTATATTCTCTTGTTCTCAGGTTGGAAATTTAAGTTAGATAATCTAACTGTTGTCGACCTATTAATATCATAACTAAAAGGATAAGGCAATACCTTTTTTAAGAAAAGCGTTTTCAACTTTCTATTCAATAAAAAACAACAAAATCGAATGTTGTTTTTTGTTGTTTTATGTGTTTTGTGTCGCGACGACCTTTATGATTTCAACGATAGTTTCTTTGGCCTTCAACATGTTTTGACCACTCACAAACTCATACTGACCATGGAAGTTTTCTCCACCAGTAAAGATGTTAGGAGTAGGAATTCCCATGTACGAGATTTTTGAACCATCAGTACCACCACGAATCGGTTGAATGACAGGCTCTATGCCACAATTTTTCATCGCTTCTTTAGCAACATTGACAGGTGTCATATCTTGTTTAATGATTTCTGCCATATTGTAATAAGAGTCTGAAAGTGTAACACTCACGACCTCTTGTCCATAGGACTCATTCATCTTATGTGCGATATCTAATAGATGTTGTTTACGAGCTTCAAATTTCACTCTATCATGATCACGAATGATATAGATCATTTTACCATGACCAATTGTATTTTCCATATCATGTAAGAGATAAAAACCTTCATAACCTTCTGTCTTTTCAGGTACTTCATCTTGAGGAAGTTGTTGATCAAATTCAAAGGCTAATTTCGAAGTGTTAATCATTTTATCCTTAGCTGTACCAGGATGGACAGATACCCCTGTCAGTGTAACCACAGCACTAGCCGCATTGAAACACTCATACTCCAGTTCACCTAAACGACTGCCATCGACTGTATAAGCAAATTTAGCACCAAAACCTTGGGCATCAAAATTATCAGCACCCTGACCAATTTCTTCATCAGGTCCAAAGGCAATTCGAACTTTGCCATGTGGTATTTCTGGATGTTCACTTAAATAAATCATAGCTTCAATGATCTCACTAATACCTGCTTTATCATCTGCCCCTAACAGAGTTAAACCATCGGTCACAATTAAAGTATGATCGATATAGTCAGATAAATTAGGGAACATATCTGGTGACATTACAATATTTTCTTTTTCATTTAAGACAATATCTTTTCCATCATAGGATTCAATGACTCTAGGTTTTATGTTTTTACTATTGAAATCAGCGGTATCCATATGGGCAATAAAGCCAATGGTGTCGACTTCTTGTTCCATATTGCTAGGAAGAGTTGCTGTCACAAATCCATTGTCCTTATTATAAGCAACGTCACTTAGCCCAATATCTGTAAGTTCTTGAACTAACATCATTGCGAAGTCTACTTGAGATTGTGTCGTTGGAATAGTGTTACTAGTCTCATCTGAGCGAGTATCAATTTTGGCATAACGTATAAGTCGTTGTATTAGTTGTTGCATATCTTACCTCCATGAATGGTCTTATTATACGCTTTTGTTTAATCATCAACAACCTTCAATGATATAATAATGACTAGAGGTGATTTTTATGATATCTAGATTTGTAAATTATGACACAAAGATTCAGGTGGCTATCCTAATAGCAATTATTTGTATTATATTAATTGTTAGAATTTTATTATCACGAGGACTTAATAACTTATTTAAGATTAGTAGCGATTCATTGAAACAACTAAAGCATAAGAATAAAGTGATTAACCACTTAACCCTTAGTATCATCTTTTATGGACTCTATCAATTATTAGTTCATAGTAATATCTACCAAAGGAATACTTGGATGGTTTTTGTTTCAAAAACTTTATTAATCTTTTTAGTTATCACCCTGTCTCAAATTGTAATTCAACTTTTAAAGTTGACTCATGAATTTTTTGGTAAGTTTGAAATTTCAAAAAAACAATCCATTAAGCCCTTAATCCAAGTCGCTCAACTCGTCGTTAGTATTGTGATGGTCTTAATTATTATTGCGATAATAACTGAAAATAATCCAATTACCCTAATCGCAGGAGCATCTGCCGTCACAGCTATTCTTGGCTTAATCTTTAAGGACATGATTTTATCGTTCTTTGCGGGAATGTATCTTAGTGCGACCAAGATTATTCAATTGGGTGATTTCATCAGTATTCAAGATATGAATGCGATGGGAACAGTAGAAGAAATTGGAATGTCTCATGTCACTTTACGAAACACTAACAACTCTACAACAATCCTTCCCTCTTCTGTTATCTTACAAAAGGATATCGTGAGTTATTCGACTATTGTTGGTGAAGATGGTCGTCGTATCGAAAAGACATTATTAATTGATCCACAAAAGATTAAGACACTTAACCCTACTAAAAGAGAAATGTATCTTAACAAGTATCAATTGCGTGAGGATGCGATATTGAATACGAATGTGGACTTATTAACAGAAACAATCACGCAATACATGTTGCGACATGCTTCTATCAATAGTGACAAGAGTGTCTTGGCGATGTTAGGTAATCAGAGCTGGCAAGGTTTGGAGTTAAATATTATTGCGTCAACAACTATCAGTGACTATGCTGAATTTAATAATTTTCAATCTCGCTTAACCTCTATGATCGTATTTTATATCATTCATTTTGAATTACAGAAAGACTAAGTGCTATACTATTAGAATAAAAAAGAAGGAGTAACTATGAGCCAAAACAAAGTATTAAAAAGAAATGAAGTTCCCATAGAACAAACTTGGGACACTACCACT
>JAAZEF010000075.1 GCA_012512455.1 Erysipelothrix sp. | reverse complement strand
ACGTAATAATGAGTACGTCATAATTAATAGTGATTTATCTAAAAAAGAACTATTAGAAAACAATCTATTTAATCATATGAACTTGTCCTTAAAGATAAATAATTATAGTTTTTATGTTACTTCTGATATTGGAGTGGTCAACTATCCTAAAGATACAACTGATATTGAACAAGTATTACGATATGGATTTCTAACAATGAATCAAGCATATCAAAATCGAAATACTCAGATTTTGCGTTTTAAGCCTGAATATTTCCAAGAAAGTGTCGATGAAGTTGAATTAATTAATAGCTTACGTCATGCGATAGACAATGATGATGTTTTTATAGTATACCAAGATGTGATCGATATAGAGACCAATGAAATTGCTTATGTGGAAACACTTGCTCGATGGAAACATCCACAGAAAGGGTACATTTCACCATCTACTTTTTTTGCTTTAGCAAACAATTCTTATATGGCAATTGATTTAGATGTCAAAATTACAGAAAAGACCTTAAGAGCATTTAGGGAAATGCGCAAACAAGACAAATATAAAAATGCTATCTTAACTATTAATATTACGCCTAAGACGTTCATGTATGATTCCTTTGATGATATCTTTTTGAACCTTGTGAAGCAATACGGTTTCAATAACGAAGACATTTGTATTGAAATTAGTGAGAACACCTTTGTTAAAGACGAGTTTGATTTTATTTTTAGAGTCAATCAAGTTAAAAAACACAATATCATGATTGCGATTGATGATTTTGGAAAGAAATACTCATCACTAGGAGTCTTAGATAATATCAACTTTGATATTATTAAAGTAGATAAATCTTTCTTAGACACCCTCAATAGTAATAGCACTCAAATAATCTTAAGTATGATAAAAAAACTATCAGTAGAATCTAATAGTAAGGTAATTGTGGAAGGTGTAGAAGATAAAAAGCAATTATCATGTCTAAAAGATATCGGTTTTCGATATATTCAAGGTTACTATTTCAGTAAGCCATACAAACCTTAATCAATCAGCAGTTTTTTAGCATTATTTTTAAATAAGTCGTCAGCAACTTCTTGACCATATTGGTTCAATACGATGTTATATGCATCAGATAGAAGAGGTGGGCGACTTGTTAAGTTATGACCATCACTTGCCACAAAATCAACTAATTTATTCTCAAGTAACTCATGAGCAAAATATTCACTTTCACTACCATGGCTTCCTAAAATAGAACCAGCATTGACCTGGATGAGGATACCCTTGTTTTTAATATCTTCAATAACAGATAAAGAACGCGTATAGCTGTGTCGCTCCGGATGAGCCACAATCATATGTGGATGAATTGAAGCAACCTTTAGGATTTTTTCAACAGGATCTCCTACGAATAAGGAAAAAGGATAGTCGATTAATAAGTAGTCACTATCATTTAAGGTGTTAAAGTTTTTCTCTTTAATAGCTGATAAAGATTTACTGTCCACTCTCATTTCATTACCAAGATAGAGATTGATTGGTAAATGAGCAGCTCTCTCTTTGATATCATTAAAAAGAGGACGGGTAATCTGTGGCGTATTGCTACTTAAGTAAAGTCTATAATGTGGAGTTAAAAAAAGATCGGTTGTCCCATCTAAAATCGCAACCTCTAACATTTTTAAGGTCATCTTAATGTCTCTTGAACCATCGTCTACCCCAAACATTAAATGCGTATGAATATCTACAAATCCCACTAAAAACACCTCTTTCTTTGACATATTCTATCACAATTAGCTATCTTTCTAAATGAAGTAGCTTATGATATGATGTAATTATTATGGAGAGAACTATGCGCTTAAAAAAAGAAGTCAAACTGACAATAGTATTAGTAATATTCATTATTCTATTAATCGTTCTATTCAATGTCTTAACATCCTTACAAAAACCAAAGGGTGGTCGTACATTATCTTTAAGTCGTAATGACGAAGTTGTTTTACATCACGAAATAACAATGATGGCAACAGGTGATTATTTGATACATAACATACAATACTTATCAGCCTGTGATCAAAGTGGCTATTGTAATTTCGATACATATACCCAATATCTGACAGACATCGTCAGTCAATCCGATGTCGCAATCTTTAACTATGAAGGGACATTGGCTCAAGATATTTATCCACTAGGTGGATATCCGCTTTTCAATGCGCCTAATGAAGTACTAGAACCGATGGTCAATGCAGGTTTTAATGTCGCCGCAACCTCTAACAATCACAGTTTAGATTCTCGTTTAGAAGGTGTTGTTTCCACTTTAGAGGCCTTAGAAAACTATGGAATCGCATCCTTTGGGACAACTAAAGAATACACTGAAGAAATATTAGTCAAAGAAGTTAATGGAATTAAGATTGCTTTTTTAAGTTATTCATATGGCTTTAATGGACTTGAAGGACAATATACTCAAGAACAATTAAATTCTCATGTTAGTTTTTTAGATGAAGAGTTGATGGAAAAAGAAATTAAGATGGCCGAAGAGTTGGCCGATTTAACAGTGGTTTATCCTCATTGGGGTGATGAGTATCATCGTTATCCAAATGATTCTCAGGTCAACTTAGCTCATAAAATGGTCGATTGGGGCGCAGATTTAGTTTTAGGGTCTCATCCTCATGTCTTACAACCCACAGAAATGGTTATAAAAGATGGCCAAAAGAAGTTTATTATTTATTCAATGGGTAACTTTGTTTCCAATCAACGTTTAGAAACTTTAAATAATCACTATACAGAACAAGGTATTATTTTGGAATTCAAGATATCAAAATCTAAAGATCAATCAGCAGTAATTGACAATGTGATCCTCCATCCGACTTGGGTACATAGAGTTATGGAAGGTTCTAAAGCAACGTATTGGGTCTTACCTACAGAGTTTGAAAACTTATCATCTATTGTAGATGTTAATACCTATGAAAGGATTACCAATGCTCATCAAGAAATAATTGAGCATTTAGACCTTGATTTTTAATGAGTAAAATTTCATTAGCAGTTATGTTATTAACTGTGATATCCAAGATTTTTGGATTTTTAAGAATCAGTATTGTGAATGCGTTATTTGGCTCAGGTCCTGTGTCCAATGTGTTCACTAATATTTTTGAATTTCCTACAACCTTGATGTCATTGGTCGCCATCAGTATTATTTTATCGATGATTCCGACTTATTCATCGATAGAAAAGAATAGTCAAAGACGAGCAGAACTCTATCTGTCTAATTTATTCAATATCGTTGTGGTTTTTTCTTTTATTATCTCAATGTTGGTTTTTATCTTTCCATCACTTACCGTACAAATATTTTATGATTATCAAAGTGCCTATGAAATTGAACTAGCAACTCAATTTATGCGAATCATTGCTTTTGGCTCTTTATGTCTATCGATCACGAATATGATGAATGGGTATTTGAACTTAAAAGATTCTTTTATTATTCCTGCCTCTTTATCTGTGATTCTAAATCTTGTGGTTATTAGTAGTGTGTATCTAGCCCATGAGACTAATCTTTTAGTGTTACCTTATGGTGTTATGATTGGATTTTTAATTGAAGCTTTAGTTGCTTTTTATTTTGGAGCAAAAAAAGGTTTTAGGATCCGTAATGTTCTAAGATTTAATATTCCAGCCGTTAAGAGTACCTTTAGAATGTCATTTCCTATGATGTTAAATACATGGATTTCTCAATTAGGAATCTCTGTCCGTCGATATTTAGGGACAGGTATAGGTACTAGCGCGATGGTTTATTACAATTCGGCACTCATTATTAGTTCTTCCGTACAAGGAATTTTCGCGACATCGATATTAAATGTCATGTATCCTACACTATCACGACAAGCTGCTCACCATAATATTGCGGGAGTTAAAAAAACAGTTCGTGACTTGATGGTCGTTATGGGAGTCTTTGTTATTCCTATTACAGTAGGGGGTATTATTTTAAGTAAACCATTGATGACGATGTTGTATTATCGAGGAGCCTTTAACTTAAGTGATGTGAATCAGACTGCCCAAGTATTTTTAATCTCATGTTTGACCTTTTTTCCTTTATGTATTGTGGATCTTTTTTTACAAGTTTTCTATTCACTTAAGAATACTAAATTGCCACTGAGAATCGAAGTTGTAAATCTAATCGTACTTATTACACTGATGTTTATCTTGAGTCATTTTTATCAAGTGGTAGGATTAGTGAGTGCCTATACGATTTCTTTAATATTAAAATCAATATTAATGTTGATTGTATTTATTGCTCGCTATGGAGGTTTTGGTTTAAAGTTGGTATTGACTGATCTTATAAAAATTACCTTAGCCACACTATTGATGGCAGGTGTGACTTATCTTTCTTATATGGGGATGATATCTTATTTAGGTAACTCTTTGTCAACTCTATTGTCTATTGTATTGTCGATGATTGTTTATTTACCAATAATTTTCTTTTCAAAGATTGAATCTGTTGATACTTTTGTTGCTTCATTGAGACAATCTAAAAATAATGTGGTACTCTAAAACCAGGAGGTAATCCTTATGAAAAAAATTTTATTAGCATTCTTATTAATAGTACTTACTAGTTGTTCTCTGTTAGATACTGCTTCAGAAATAACGACAGTGTGTCGCTATCAAGAAGACCCTTGGGATATTGAATATATCTTTGTTTCTCAAAATGATGAGCTCATTGAAGAGGACACAGTGCAAGAATATACTTGGTTAGGTTATATGAGTGAACAAGACATTATGGATGAATTAAAATCTCTTGAAGACTTATATGCAGGGCGCAGTGGTATATCCTATACTTATGACTTACAAGAAGAGCAGGTGATTGAAACTTTTCATATTGACTATGAACAAGCTACCATAGAAGATCTGATCGAAGTAGGTCTGTTGGAAGAAAGTGATGATTCACAGGTATATGTTAGTCTACAAGCGACCTTAGATAACTTAGAACCACTGGGGTTTGATTGTAAATAAACTCTAATAAAATCAATTATTTACTAAAAAGTGTGTAATCCTATACACTTTTTTATTTTGTTTTGTTATAATGGTGGTACAAAGTGGTCGTTAGTGGTAGAAAGTGGGTGAAATCATGTTCATGGGTGAGTATCAACACAATTTAGATGATAAGGGACGTATTGTTGTTCCTACTAAATTACGTGAAGGACTTGGCTCCAGCATGATTGTGACTCGCGGTTTAGATGGATGTCTCGCAATTTATACACTTGCTTCGTGGGATGTCATCGTAAAAGGCCTGGCTGCTTTGCCTACAACTAAACAAGTTTCACGTCAATACATACGTTTGTTAACGGCGAAAGCCACAGAAGCGGTGCTTGATAAACAGGGACGTATTTTAATCCCATCATCACTTGCTAGTGAAGCAGACCTAACAAAGAATTGTGTATTTGTTGGTGTGAGTGATCATGTTGAACTGTGGGATCAACAACGCTGGGATGAGTATTACGATTCATCCAGTGAATCATTTGAAGAAATCGCTGAAAAACTAAGTGAGTTTATTCAGTGACTAAACATATTTCAGTATTTAAAAACCAAGCTATTGAAGCCCTCCATATCAAGCCTGAAGGCATCTATGTCGATGCTACTTTGGGAAGAGGGGGCCATAGCTTAGAAATAGCTAAGCAACTGACAACCGGTCAGCTTCATGTTTTTGATTTAGATACACAAGCGATTTTTGAATCAAAGACAACATTAAATGAAGTATTAGATAAGATTGTCTTTCATCATCAAAATTATGCCAATATTCAAGCAACTCTTAATGAACATAACATTAATGAAGTTGATGGAATCCTATTTGATTTAGGGGTCTCAAGTCCTCAATTAGATAATCCAGAAAGAGGATTTAGTTATCGATATGACGCTTTATTAGATATGCGTATGAATCAACAACAAGAATTTAGCGCATATGATGTTGTCAATAACTATGATTTGAAGGAATTAACTAGAATATTCAAAGAATATGGAGAAGAAAGTTTCTCTTATAAAATAGCTCAAAAAATAGTAAATGCTCGTCCAATTGAAACAACATTCCAATTAGTCGATGTCATAAAAAGCGCACTACCAGCTAAGGTATTGTCTTCTAAAGGACATCCTGCTAAACGTGTTTTTCAAGCTATTCGAATTGAGGTTAACCAAGAGTTAGAATCACTTAAAAAGGCAATAAAACAGAGTATAGAACTCTTGAAGCCAGGTGGATATTGTGTCGTCATCACTTTTCATTCATTAGAAGATAGAATTGTTAAGAAAGCTTTTAATGAAGTATCTAAACCTAAAAAAGTAGATAAACGTGTTCCACAATTAGAAGTTGAAATAATCTCTTATGAACATTTAACAACTCAAGTTATTTTACCAACGCAAAAAGAACTAGAAGAAAACCCTCGTTCTCAATCAGCTAAACTAAGAATTCTTAGGAGGAAACAAGAAATATGATTACTCATAAAAAAGTTAAACGTCGCCGTATTAATGTCCTAAATGCCTGTATGTCACTCTTTTTTATCTGTGCAAGTTTATGGATTGTTTCATCAATTCTTCTTAAGAATGAGCAGGTTTCTTTACAAGTTGCTATCCAAAATACAAAAGAAGAAATAGCTCAACTAGACCACATCAATGAATCATTGGCCTTAGATATTCAAGAGCTAGCTAATTTCCAACGCATAGCTAATATCGCCAAAGAAGAAGGTCTACAAGCCTATCAAACCAATGTAGTGGCACTTGAGAGCGAAAAGGAATAAAATAAAGGCATGAAAAAGCACTGGAAACTAATTTCATTAGGAATCGTGATGTTACTAACATTAACAATAGTCATTGTTAATGTTTTTGTAGTAACCTTAGGACAATACCATGTGCTATCTAAAACAGACTTGAATCCCTATGTATCTGATGTAAATGTCTTCACACGAACGCTTCAAGCTAAACGAGGAGATATCCTTGATCGTGATGGGGTAGTCATTGCGACCGATAGTCGTACTTTTAATATGTATGCAATCTTAGACGATAGCCGTATGGATGGAAATAAACCAGCCTATGTCGTAGATGTCGAGGCGACCGCCCAAGCTATTGCACCCTTAATCCAAATGGATGTCTCAGAAATGATTGCCTTGATGTCCAAGGATGTCTATCAAACTGAATTTGGTACAAAGGGAAGAAACTTATCGTTAAGTCTAAAAAATGAAATTGATGCCCTCAATTTACCAGGGATAGAATTTATGAACTCATATACACGTTCATATCCTTTAGGAATTTTCTCATCTAACTTAATAGGACTTGCTCGCTATGATGATATTGAGAAAAAAGTTAAAGGACAATGGGGCTTAGAAACTTTTTATGAAAACGAACTAGTTGGAACAAATGGATCGATAACCTATCAACAAGATTTATATGGATATATTTTAGATGGCACCACTATCGATGAAACTAAGGTTGTCAATGGCCATAATATTTACTTAACACTTGATCAAACAATCCAAGAAGCCTTAGAGTCTGCTTTTGTTTCAACATTAGAACAAACAGAAGCCACTAATTTATTTGGGGCAGTTATGGAAGTGGATACTGGTAAAATATTAGCATGGGGACAAAGTCCTAGTTATGATCCTAATAATATTGAAACAACCTCTGAACAAACATTCATTAATTATGGTCTTCAAGGAGCCGTTGAACCAGGTTCTACTTTCAAAGCCTTTACGTATGCGGCAGGACTCGACAGTTCGACAATTAATGTAAATGATTTGTTTGATTCTAAGCGATTCTATGTCGGTGTGGATGCTAATGGAAAAATTATCCGTTCACAAGAAGCAACACGGCATGGTTCAGTGAGTAACTATGAACATAAAGATTGGGGACTAATTACCTATGAAGAAGGTTTTGTTCGCTCATCTAACACAGGTACTGCTCAAATAGTGACTGATATGGGTAAAGAAAATTTTATGGATTATTTAGAAGCCTTTGGATTTGTTTCGCCAGTCAAGCCTGATCGTTTTAATGATGTGTCAGGTGCTATTTCTTATACTTATCCTATTGAAGTTATTAACACTAGCTTTGGCCAAGGTATTACCGTGACTGCGATTCAAATGTTACAAGCTTATTCAGCTATTATGAGTGATGGCACGATGGTAAAACCTTACTTTATCGATAAGATTGTGGATGAAAACAGTGAATTAATTTATCAAAGTGAAACAGAAGTAGTTGGTAATCCAATTCGTCTCGATACCGCTAAAACGCTACAAGATTTAATGCATGGGGTTGTTAATGATGACTTTGGGACAGCCAAGCGTTACAAATTAGATTCAGTAGATATAATTGCTAAGACAGGGACAGCACAACTAGTTGAAGAAGGTCGTTATTCAACAGAGAATGTTATCTCATCAGTTGTGTTAGGTTTTCCTTATGAAGATCCTCAAATCTTAATATATTATGGCTATCAAGTACCGATGTCACAGATTTTTTATGATGATGTTTCAGGCATTAAAAATTTAGTTCACACTATTTCTCTAATGTATGAAAATGACAACGGTAATGGTGTAGAGTCCACGAATCAATACTATGAAATAGATTTACCACAGTTTGTGAATCACAGTATTACTTATTCATTGAGTTATGCGAAAGCGATTGATCTTTCAATTGAGATTATAGGTGATGGAACGACTGTAGTTTCACAATTACCTAAAGGGAATCAAAAAGTTTCTAATAGTCAAAAAGTATTTGTTTTAACCGATGGTGATACATTAACGATGCCAGATATGACGGGTTGGACCCAAAAAGATATCAATAACTACATTATTTTAACCGGATATAACATAAAGATGAACGGTAGTGGTGTTGTGATTAGTCAGTCTATTACCCCTGGCCAAAAAATTGACCAAACAATGTTGATTGATGTTATACTTGAATAGTTTGAAAGGATGTTTTTTATGATATCTGTAGTCTTGTCTTTTCTGAGTTCATTAATCTTATCTTGGATTATTTATCCTAAGGTAATTCCTCTATTTAAAAAGCTGGAGGTCAATCAAACAGTTTCTGAATATGCGCTTGATGAATTTAAAGAAAAACCTATCACACCCACGTTAGGTGGTGTAGTGTTTGTAATAATTTCGATTTTAGTATCGTTTGTGTTTAATCAATTTAATATTTCTTCAGTTGCTTACAACTTATGTATTATTGCTTTTTTAGGCTATGCCTTAATTGGATTTATTGACGATTTTAAAATTATTAAAGAGGGACGTAACGAAGGGTTAAGTCCACTTCAAAAAATTATCTTTCAAGTTTTTATTGCAGGAATCTTCTATTATTTCTATCGTGATTTTGCGAATCCGATAATAGAGATTTTTCCCTTTGATGCTTTTATAAACTTAGGACTTTTCTATGCTTTATTTATTTTTATCATGTTTGTCTCCGCAACCAATGCGGTCAATATTACGGATGGTATGGATGGTTTAGCTGGCGGTACATCGTTTATTGCTTTAGCTGCTTTTCTGTTTTTTGCTGTTTCACAACAACAATGGGAAGTGGCAGTCTTAATAAGTTCATTGATGGGGGCTTTAGTAGGCTATCTACGAGTGAATTTCAAACCTGCTCAAATAATCATGGGTGACTGTGGTTCACATGCCTTAGGAGGCCTAATGGCCGCTGTAGCTATGGTACTTAAAATCGAAGTGTTACTAATCGTAATAGGTGGGGTGTTCGTTTGGGAAACAGCGACGGTCATCTTACAAATAGCGGCAGTCAAAACTATTAAACGAAGAATCTTTAAGTTTACGCCTATTCATTATTCCTTTATTATTTCTGGTTATCGAGAAAATGCGATTGTGCTTATGTTCTATATAGTTGGTTTCATTTGTGCACTTATCGCAATCATTTTGGGGGTTATGTAAATGAAGAAGGCAATTGTTTTTGGTGGCGCTCGCTCAGGTAATGCGGTCGTACGACTATTGTTAGCTCAAGATTATGAAATTATTTGGGCTGATGATTCTAGTCTAAATATTGAATCTGATATTGATTTAACTCATGTCACTATTTTTGAACATGGCATTCCCTTAACTCTAAGAGATGCTAGAGTAGATATCGTTGTTAAAAATCCAGGGATACCAGATTATCATCCTGTAGTGGCGTGGTTAGCTCAACGCTATTTTATCTATAATGAAGTTGATGTAGCCTTTTTGTACGCAAAACAATTTCAATATGCGGCAATAACAGGTACTAATGGTAAAACTACCACTGTTTCTTTGCTTCACCATCTATTAAGTGATGAAGAAATCCCAAATTATGTGGCAGGTAACATAGGTTTACCTTTGTCTACTATTGCCTATGAACATAAAGATGAAAAGGCAAATATTGCCTTGGAGCTATCTTCTTTTCAAATTGATGGTCTCTTATTTTTTAAGCCAAACGTTGCGACAATTTTAAACTTATCTCCAGATCATATTGATCGTTATTTAGGTGAAAAAAGATATTATGATTCTAAATTTAGACTTTTAACCAATATGGATAATAATAGTATCTTTTTAAGAAATATTGATGATCAAGAAATTATGAAAAGAGCTCGTTATCTCAAATCACAAATTATTGACTTCTCTGTGACTCAAAAGGCTGATTTGTACTTAGAAAATGATAAGGTTTTCTATAAAGATCGTTTTCTTTTTGATACCAATGATTTGTTAGTCAAAGGAGTTCATAATATCCAAAATGCGATGGTCGCTGTTATGATGGCCAGCCTGTTAGGTGTTAGTTTAGAGAATATTCAAAATAAACTTAAGACATTTAAAGGTGTCATTCATCGCTTAGAACATGTTGATACCATTGATGGAATCAGCTTCTTCAATGATTCTAAAGCGACTAATCCAGAATCAACTGTGACCGCATTAAATTCATTTGACCAACCTGTTATATTGTTAGCAGGGGGTTCTAATAAAAATATCACTTATGATTTGTTGACTTTTTATCAGTCAAAGATAAAAGAATTAGTGGTCTTTGGAGAGACTGCTCCTTTATTAAAGAAACTATTTGAGGATGCGATTGAAGTTGAAAACTTAACACAAGCTTTCAATAAGGCAGTCGAATTAGCACAAGAGGGTGATGTGATTTTATTATCTCCAGCAAGTGCTTCTTTTGACCAATATCAAAATTTTGAACAGCGAGGATTGGAGTTTATCGAGTTGGTAAACAACCTTAAGAAATAATGTTTTGTGTGCTATAATACTACCACTAGGGGATATGAACACATGACAATTTTTGATACAAACAACCAATCAGTGCAACTTGCATTGGTATTAAAACTCTCTTCAGTTCAAAAAGAAACCTTGTCGTCTTTGACTTATGATGAGTTAGAAAAAATATTTAATCGACTTATTTGGCGTCGTCAAAAGCCAAAATCATTAAATGAAGCCATTAATGATATATTTAAACTTACCCACGATGAGCTCGTTGGCTTTTTAGCTAAATTGAGTGAACTTGAATCTTATCAGAAGACTATTGATGACTATAAGGATGTGTATTTAGATCATGAAAATAAATGAATTAATGATGAGAGATGTCCCAGATTTCCTGTTGTCGTATGGACTGTTAACACAGTCTTTTTTGAGTCAATTAGTTACTTCTAATGAAGAATTAAAAGAAATTCAAAAGAGTGAAGATAAATTAAGTGAAGACAAAGCTCTTAAAGATGCAATTGAATTTATTGAGAAAGCTAAAGAGAGCAACGGTAAAATCATGATCTGTGGTGATTATGATTGTGATGGCATCACTAGTACCACCATGTTGCATTATTTATTAGAGAAAATAGGATTTGATAAAGAAGAAAGCATTGGATTTTATATCCCCAATCGTCTTAAAGAGGGCTATGGTGCCTCTAAAGAAGTAGTGGAAGCTGCGGTAAAGAAGGGTTATACTCATTTTATTTTTGTTGATAATGGCGTTAAGACAGTTGAGGCCAATGATTATTTAGTAAAACATCAAATTCCTTTATTAATAATTGATCACCATACTATTGAAAATCCATTGGATGAAAGTATTATTTGTTTACATCCAGATGTACTTGATCCTTATTTTGAAGGTCTTTGTGGAGCGGGATTAGTTTATATTTTGGCAAAAGCAATGAAACATGATGATGACTTTATTTCTATTTTAGCTGCTATTGGTACGATTGGTGATATGATGAATCTTCGTAAGCAAAATCGAGCAATTGTTAAAAAAGGATTATATTACTTAAATCAAAAAGCACCTTTAGTTATTAGTTCGTTATTAAAAAGAAAACCGATTGTTTATGATGAAACATTAATATCCTTTCAAATAGTTCCTGTCTTTAATGCGGTAGGAAGAATGTCAGATATTGCGAATGTGAATCAAGTGGTAAAGTATCTCTTGTTAGATAATGAAGCCGCAATTAAGCAATTTTCAATCGAGATGATTAAATTGAATGATCAAAGAAAAACACTTAGTAAAGAAATGGGTAATTTAGCAAGTAATTTAATGACTGAACATCCATTTCAAGTTATTTACGATGAGAGTTTTCATGAAGGTCTAGTGGGCATTATTGCCGGTCAGATTGCACGAGCAACCTCTAAACCAACACTAGTGTTGACCCAAAATGGAAATCAAATTAAAGGCTCAGCTCGAAGCCAACACTTTGATGTGTATTCATTTTTAAGTCAGTTTAAAGAATACTATACCGCTTTTGGAGGTCATCAAAATGCTTGTGCACTTTCGATACCTATAGAACAATTTAGTCAATTTAGAAAACATGTAAATCAAGTGATGAGTGAGGTTGTGTTAGATGAACCTTCCATCGATGCCCTTAATATTCCTGGTGAGGGCTTTAGTGTATCTAACTTTGATGAACTGATGGCATTTTCTCCATTTGGTCAAGGTTTTGAAATGATGGATGTCGTGCTAGAGGTCAAAGTAATAAAAGAAACACCACTCAATAATAGTGGTGTAAAATGGCATATTGAGCCAATTGGAGATCTTTTAGAAGTTGTTTATTTTGGTTCTAATCACAACTTACTCATGGGTATTGATCAAATGAAAGTTGTTGGTAAGTTACAGAAGTTTCGAAATCAATTAAGTCTCAATGCGACCTATATTGAACAAACTATTCTATAAATTGTTGAACGTATTCTTCAAAAGTAAGATTCATTGAATTAAAATGAGTTGCGACATCTTTACCTACATAACGATAATGCCAGGATTCATAAGTATAACCATGAACACCTTCTTTGCCTAATGGATAACTTAAGATGAAGCCATACTCGTGAGCATGATTTGTCATCCAATGGAAAGTATCTGTGTTAGTAAAATTACCAAAGCATAAATCACCTTCACAAACGTCGAGAGTTGTTCCTAATTGATGTTCAGAATGACCTGGACGTGCGGAATAAGTGTCGACGTTTTCTTGTGAATCATAGGCTAAAAATGAATTGTATACTTGTACTTGAAAATCATAGGAACGATAACCTGAGGTCGCCACTAGATTGTGTCCTTCATTTTTTGCGGCATTGGCCATTGTTTCAAAGGCTAGTGCGGTGTCTGATGTCACACGTACCGATTTAGGGTTATAAATACTGTCAATTAAAACCAAATTGTCAGGTACATAGCTTTGAGGCAATTGATAACGTTTTGTGACGATAATATTTAAATCATCTCTTATGGTAGCTGGTTCGATAAGTTTGTAGCTACTAGTTAAACTACCATCACTTATGGTTAAAATTACAGACAATCGTTGTGTACCACTGCCTACTTCAATTGGATAATAGCCTACTTTATCAATATCATAATCTCCATAGATAGATAAATTCATATCTAAATTATTAGTAAAATAATCATTAATATCAAATTCAGTGTTTACATCTACGATTAATTCTTTTTCCTGTTGAATGATAAGTGCTTCTTTTGACGTTACATTTAATTCAAAACTGACTTGTGTTTCATTTTGACTAGCATCTCTTACAATAATACTTTCTTCTCGTGATTCTATTAGTGACGTATCAATGTCACTAATAATTTCATACCAATTAGAATTATCGCTAATGTCAAAATAGTCTTCCCAATTAATTGTCTCATCAGCTTCTATGGTAACGACATGTCTTTGAATCACAGTCGGTGCTTTTGTATCATTGACATTGACACTTAAAGGATAAGAAGTTTCTTCAACATAGAAATTAATGTTTTGAGTTCCTAATTGAAAGGGATCAAATTCATCAAAATTAATTTCTTTAGTGGTCTCAAATTGAATTAATTCTTTCGTTATTTCGTTACCTACTTCAATGGTGATTGATTTTAAATAATCAACACGACGACATGAAGTTAATAAAATAAAGAATACTAGTAATAAATAAAATGCCTTTTTGTTCACGATTTTCACCTGCCGAAAATATCATATCATATTTACTTAAATCTAAATACAAATTTAAGTGAGCTAGTGTGTTATAATTAATTCGTTATTTAATGACTCTATACAATGCAGGAGGTTACAATGGATTTAGGTAATAAAATAGCTAGTATTAAAGATTATCCGATCGAAGGAGTACTCTTTCGTGATATTACTCCCTTAATGGAAGATGGGGAGGCATTTAGAGCAGCTTGTGAAAAAATAAGAGATTTCGCAAAAGAAATGGGCGCAGAAGTGATTGTTGGTCCGGAATCAAGAGGTTTCATCTTTGGTTGCCCTGTAGCTTATGATTTGCGAATTGGTTTTGTTCCTGTGAGAAAACCAGGCAAACTGCCAAGAGAAACCATCTCTTATGAGTATTCGTTAGAATACGGAACCAATACTTTGCATATGCATGCGGACGCAATTAAACCAGGCCAAAAGTGCTTAATCGTAGATGATTTATTAGCGACAGGTGGAACGGTAGAAGCGACCATCAAGCTTATTGAACAAAGTGGTGGTATTGTAGTGGGTTGTGCCTTTTTAATCGAATTAAAAGACTTAAAAGGTAGCGATAAACTCAAAGGTTACAATACTTTATCTGTATTAAGTTACGATTAACGAAGAGCAATCTTCGTTTTTAATAATAGAAAAGGAGGGATACTATGTCAAAAACACCAAATTATTCAAGAGATGATTTTGTTAAAGCTGTAAATGAACAAATTAAGAATAAAGAAGCACGGGAGGCTGTTTTTCATGCGTTAGATTATGCTCAAGAGAAACATGAAGGGCAATTTCGTAAATCTGGTGAGCCATATATTTCCCACCTTATCAATGTTGCCTATATTTTAATGACTCTTCATGTTCAAGTAGTGACGATTCAGGCGGGTTTATTACACGATGTTATTGAGGATTGTGATGTAACCTTTGAAGAATTAGCGACAGAGTTTAATGAAGAAATTGCTTCAATGGTTGAAGCTGTCACAAAAATTGGTAACATCCAGTTTAAGGACGAAAAAGAATACTTGGCTGAAAACCATCGTAAAATATTTATTGCAATGGCTAAAGACATCCGAGTGATTTTAATAAAATTAGTGGATCGTCTTCATAATATGCGTACCCTTGAATTTCAACCAGAATATAAACAAAAGAAAATATCTAATGAAACATTGAGTGTTTATGCTCCAATAGCCCATCGATTAGGGATTAATGATATTAAAAATGAATTAGAAGATCTTTCATTTCTTTATTTACATCGTGAAAAATATTATGAAATTGTTAAATTAGTCGACAATCGTAAAGCAGAACGAGATGCCCAAGTATCTGAAATGATAGAAGCAATTTCTTTAGAATTAACAGAACACCAAATTCCTCATCGTATATTTGGTCGTTCGAAACACTTATATTCTATTTATAAGAAAATGAATCAAAAAAATAAACGTTTCGAAGAAATTCTTGATCTTTTAGCTATCCGTATTGTGACCGATACTGAGGTTGCTTGTTATGAAATATTAGGTTATATCCATGCTCGTTATCGACCAATTCCAGGTCGTCTAAAAGATTATATCGCAATGCCTAAGGTAAACATGTATCAATCATTACACACGACCATCATGGCTGAGAATGGTCATATTTTTGAAGTACAAATACGTACTGAAAATATGGATTTAGTAGCAGAACGTGGTATTGCGGCCCATTGGCGCTATAAAGATGGATCGACAGGTCATGGACAAGCAGAGATTGAAGATAAACTGTCTTGGTTAAAAGACTTTAATCGCTTAACAACAGAAAGTGATGGCGATGCGACAGAATATATGGAAGTCTTACAACAAGACATCTTTGAAGCTAATGTCTATGTGATGACCCCAAAGGGTCGTGTAATAGATTTACCTCAAGGTTCAACTCCAATTGATTTTGCGTATCGTATTCATACTGAAGTAGGTCATTCGACCATCGGTGCTAAAGTCAAGGATGTCTTAGTTCCTTTAAATACGGAATTGAAAACAGGGGATGTCGTCAACATACGTACCTCTAAAAATTCCATGGGTCCTTCAGAGGACTGGCTCAAATTTGTAAAGACTAATCATGCTCGAAATAAGATTCGTAATTTCATTCAAAAACGCGAGTTACAAAATCGTGAAGAAATGATCTCCAAAGGGGAGAACATGTTAAGAGAAGAGATGCGTAAGCGTAAAATGGATGAAAAGGAATTTATGAAAAAAGAGAAACTTGAACCACTTTTTTCAAGCTTTAATATTAAAAATTATGATGACTTCATGTATGCGATAAGTGTAAAGTCACTTTCGTTACAAGCAGTCATGGAGAAGTTACAAGTCAAAACTAAAAGTATTATTGACTTTACTAAATTGTTTGGTCAAAAGGATCGCCCTAAACATCAAAATCGTTCAGGAATCAGAGTTTCTGGCATCGATACCATGAAAATATCACTTGCTAATTGTTGTTCACCTGTCCCTGGGGATGATATTATTGGTTATATTACCAAAGGCCAAGGAGTAAAAGTTCATCGTAGTGATTGTCCTAACATTCGTTATGAAACTAAACGTCTCATAGACGTTGAGTGGGATGAAGAGAGTATTGAAGGAAAATTTGAAGTACAACTGTCCATTTATTGTGTCGACCGTTCTTTTCTATTAACAGACATTGTTACTTTGACTCAACAACAAAAAATCTCCATCTCCTATGTCAATGCGCAGGTCAATGATGATTTAATCCACTCAACTATTACCTTAAAAGTAATGGTTGAAAATCAACAAACTCTTAAGCGACTAGTGACCAATCTAAGAAAGATTGATTCCGTGGTTTCGGTTGAGAGATCCATTCTATAAAGGAGTTAATATGTTTACATTTAAGTTAAATGATCAACATGAACTACCAGCTATTGGTAGTGGTACCAATACTTTTGGTAAAGAAAACAGAGACTATATAGGTGAAATTAATTATGATACCACCCCAATAGAATCTGCGATTAAAGTAGGTTATCGTCGTTTTGATTCCGCAATTAGCTATCGAAATGAAGCAGTATTGAGCTTAGGTATTAAACAAAGTGAGATACCTCGTAATGAACTATTTATTACGTCTAAGCTGCCAGGTCGTGAAGGTTATATTGAAAGTAGAGAACAAGTGATTGCAGCTATTCAGAGCAGTCTAACAGCCTTAGATACTGATTATATTGACCTTTATTTAATTCATCGTCCATGGGATGATATGAAACAAGTTTTAATGGTTTGGAAAATATTTGAAGAGTATCAACAAAAGGGTATCTTTAAGTCAATTGGGGTCTCTAACTTCAATGAAGAACAGTTACAGTACCTAATTGATCATAGTGATACTGTTCCTGCTGTGAATCAAATTGAATCCAATCCTTCTAACTTTAATGATGAGTTAATTGATTATTGTCAATCACAAGGAATTGTCGCAGAAGCTTGGGGTCCATTTCATAAAATGAGTGACCATCAAATCGAAGTGTTAACAGAGATCGGTAAACCGTATCATAAAAGTTGGGCTCAAGTACTTTTGAGATATCAATTAGATCGTGGGGTAGCTGTGATTCCTAAGTCTCATTCAAGTAAACGTCAAGCTAGTAACTTAGATGTCTTTGATTTTACACTAAGCGATGACGATAGACAGAAAATAAAAAAGCTCTCTAATTAGAGAACTTTTTTATTATGCGATAGAAGCATAATAGATGTGGTCAATAGATTCATGCATCATGGAATCAAATTCTTCTTCACTCTGTTTCTCATTAAGACCTTGGGAGAAGGCACGTGAGAATGAAGCGATTAAGCCATGATTTTTAGCGAGTTTGGTACAAGCTTCTTCTTGGGTGTATCCACCGGACAAGGCGACCACACGGATTACTTTGTCATGATTAATGAGTGAGAAATAATGGTCATTTTTAGAAGGAATGGTCAACTTAAACATCACTTTCTGATCTTTATTTAATGTTTCTAAACCTTCTAATATTAATTTTAATAAATAATCTTCTATTTTTTCTTTATCTTTGGCATGGATGTCCACCTCTGGTTCTAATATAGGAACTAGACCATGAGAGAGAATAATTTGTGCAACTTCAAATTGTTGATCTACAACATCCTTAATCCCTTGTTCATTATACTCATGGATTACCGAACGCTCTTTGGTACCAAAAATTGGATACTGTTTAGCGCGTATTAATAATTGTTGTAAGCCTGGATTATCTTTCATCAGTTGGACACCATTTTTCTTGTCAGCTAAGCCTTTATCGATTTTGAGAAAAGGTACAATTCCTTTAATGTCCCAAAGATAATGGGCTGTGCTTAAGTTGTCTATGGTATTGTCCATGGTGTGCTCAAACAGAATAGCTCCAAGGATCTTTTCACTAGTAAAGGAGGGAGACTTGATAATTCGTGTACGCATCTTATGTACTAATTCAAACATCTCTTCTTCATTAAAATAGCGACTTTCATCTATCCCGTAGTTTAAGAGTGCTTTAGGAGTACTACCGCCTGATTGGTCTAAAGCAGCAATGAATCCTTGGGCTGAAGACATTCTTTCGTGTTGTTTGGTATTCATTTGACATTCTCCTTTTCTTTTATATATTGTAACACTTTTAAATTTAGTGCTTGACTTTGATACATCCCATGACTTAGAATACAAATATT